>NZ_JACYNS010000108.1:0-8275 GCF_014839405.1 Frigoribacterium sp. CFBP 13605
CGCGGCGCCGAGAAGCCCGCCCGCCGCCGCGCCCGGAGCGCCGGCCCCGACCGCACGGCCGGACGCTCGAAGGCGTCCACCATCATCGTCACGGCCGTCCTGGTCGTGGTGGCGCTGTACTTCCTGGTGCCGGTCTACTGGGTCGTCGTCGCGGCGACCAAGACCACGCCCGACCTGTTCGGCACGTTCGGCTTCTGGTTCGCCCCGACCTTCTCGCTCTGGGACAACCTCGGCCAGGTGCTGACCTACGGCGACGGCATCTTCGTGCGGTGGGTGCTCAACTCGGTGCTCTACGCCGGCGTGGGAGCCCTGATCGCGACGTACTTCGCCGCGGCCGGCGGCTACGCGCTCGCCAAGTACGAGTTCCGCGGACGCAACGTCGTCTTCGGCACGATCCTCGGCGGCGTGCTCGTGCCCGGCACCGCCACGGCCCTGCCCCTCTTCCTGCTGTTCAGCCAGATGGGCATCGCCAACACCTACTGGAGCGTGCTGCTGCCGTCGCTCGTGTCGCCGTTCGGCCTGTTCCTCTGCCGCATCTACGCGCAGGCCACGGTCGACACGTCGCTCATGGAGGCCGCCCGCCTCGACGGCGCCAGCGAGCTTCGCATCTTCCACACCCTGGGACTGCGCATCCTCACCCCGGCGCTCGTCACGGTGTTCCTGTTCCAGCTCGTGGGCATCTGGAACAACTACTTCCTGCCCCTGGTCATGCTGAGCGACGTGGACAAGTTCCCCGTCACGCTCGGCCTCAACAACTGGCTCAGCCAGACCGACCGCCTGCCCGAGTTCTACCAGCTGACGACCGGCGGCGTGCTGCTGTCGATCATCCCGCTGGTCATCGCCATGGTCGTCCTCCAGCGCTTCTGGCGCGGCGGCCTCACCGAAGGAAGCGTCAAGTGACCCCCAGCACCACACCGTCCACCGTCTCCGCCGACTACCTCACCGACACCGGCCCGGGTCAGGGTGCCCGCACACCGGCGCGGTCGTGGCTGCACACCGACGCCCCGACGCTGTCCCTCGACGGCACCTGGTCGTTCCGTCTGCTGCCCGGCGCCCCCGGCACGCTGGGCGGCCGCGGCGTGCTGCCCGAGGGCGAGCCCGTCGACGGCGTCGGCGCGGTCGACCTCGACGAGTCGTCCTGGGGCGAGATCGAGGTGCCGTCGCACTGGGTGCTCGGCGGTGACGGTTCGCGCGGCGCCCCGATCTACACCAACGTGCAGTTCCCGTTCCCGACCGAGCCGCCCTTCGTGCCCGACGCGAACCCGACCGGCGACCACCGCCGGACGTTCGAGCTGCCGTCGTCCTTCGACGGCGCCGAGCGCGTGCTGCTGCGGTTCGACGGCGTCGAGTCGCGCTACGTGGTGTGGCTGAACGGCGTCGAGATCGGCATGGGCGTCGGCAGCCGCCTCGCCCAGGAGTTCGACGTCACCGACGCCCTGCACCCGGGCGAGAACGTGATCGCGGTGCGCGTGCACCAGTGGTCGGCGTCGAGCTACGTCGAAGATCAGGACCAGTGGTGGCTGCCCGGCATCTTCCGCAGCGTCACGCTGCAGGCCCGCCCGGTCGGCGGCCTCGACGACGTCTGGCTGCAGACGCCGTTCCACGGCACGGCCGGTCAGGGCGAAGGAGGCGCGGCGATCGTCCCCGAGATCACCGCCGGCGAGGCCGCCTACCCGGTCACCCTCTCGGTGCCCCAGCTCGGCGTCGAGGTGACCTGGGCCACCCCGGCCGACGTCGCGCCCGTCGCGCTCGACGCGGTCGAGCCGTGGTCCGCCGAGACCCCGCGCCTCTACGACGCGACCGTCTCGAGCGCGGGCGGCGCCGAGACCGTCTCGCTGCGCCTCGGCTTCCGCACGGTCCGCATCGTGGGCGACCAGTTCGAGGTCAACGGCCGCCGCGTCGTGTTCCACGGCGTCAACCGCCACGAGACCCACCCCGACCGTGGCCGCGTCTTCGACGAGGAGTGGTCGCGCCGCGACCTCGCCCAGATGAAGCGGTTCAACGTGAACGCGATCCGCACGTCGCACTACCCGCCGCACCCGCGCCTCCTCGACCTCGCCGACGAGCTGGGCTTCTGGGTCGTCCTCGAGTGCGACCTCGAGACGCACGCCTTCGAACGCCAGGAGTGGATCGGCAACCCCAGCGACGACCCGGACTGGCACGACGCCTACGTCGACCGCATGGTGCGCACCGTCGAGCGCGACAAGAACCACCCGAGCATCGTCCTCTGGTCGCTCGGCAACGAGGCGGGCACGGGCCACAACCTCGCGGCCATGGCGGCGTGGACCCACGCCCGGGACGGCGGCCGTCCCGTGCACTACGAGGGCGACTACACGGGCGCCTACACCGACGTCTACTCGCGCATGTACTCGTGGATCGACGAGACGCGCGCCATCGGCTCGGGCGACGAGTCCGTCCCGCTGCTGGGCTGCACGCCGGCCGAGGCAGCGCGTCAGCGCTCGAAGCCGTTCCTGCTCTGCGAGTACGTCCACGCGATGGGCAACGGCCCCGGCGCGATCGACGAGTACGAAGACCTGGTCGACGCCTACCCGCGCCTGCACGGCGGCTTCGTCTGGGAGTGGCGGGACCACGGCCTGCGCACGCACACGGCCGACGGCGTCGAGTACTTCGGCTACGGCGGCGACTTCGGCGAGGTCGTCCACGACGGCAACTTCGTCATGGATGGCATGGTGCTGAGCGACGACACCCCGTCACCGGGCCTGTACGAGTGGGCCCAGGTCGTTGCCCCGATCCGCCTGCGCTTCGAGACGCCCACCGTCGACGGTCGACCGGGGCTCGTCGTGTCGAACCTGCGGCATTCGGCGAGCGCCTCCGACGTCGTCTTCCGCTGGGTCGCGTCACACGACGGCGAGGAGGTGCGCTCGGGCACGCTCGACGTGGTCGGCCTCGACGGCGGCGCCCTGGCCGCCCACGAGACGGTCGTCGTCCCGCTGCCCGAGGTGCCCGTGTCGGGCACCGGCGAGACGTGGTTCACGGTCACCGCCGAGCTCGCCGACGCCACCGTGTGGGCGGACGCGGGTCACGTGCTCTCGACCCAGCAGCTCGACCTCACGCCGGCACCGGTGCGGGTCGCGACACCGCGCCCCGCAGTCGTGGGCGACGTGCGCGTTCGCGTGGCCCGCGCCTCCTCGGGGCGCGTCGAGCTCGGTCCGGCCGTCTTCGACGACGGACGGCTGGTCTCGCTGGCCGGACGGCCGGTCGACGGCGCCCGTCTCGAGCTGTGGCGCGCGCCGACCGACAACGACCGCGGCGAGTGGCTGACGCCGAAGGACCGCGACCGCGACGTGATGCGCAACCGCCACCGCGTCGACCTGTACGAGGTCGGCGTGCTGCCCAGCTCGCAGGACACCTGGCTGCTCGCCGGGCTCGACCGGCTCACCGCGCGCGTCGAGTCGGTGAGCGTCGCGCCGGACTCGGTCCGGGTGCGGACGCGCTACGCCGCGGCCGACACGCGCAACGCCGTGACGACCGACGAGCAGTGGCAGCTCGTCGGTGACGACCTCTGGCTGTCGGTCGACATCGTCCCGACGGGGTGGTGGGACATGGTCTGGCCCCGCGTCGGCGTGCGCTTCGACCTGCCGGGCGACGTCGACCACGCCTCGTGGTTCGGCACCGGTCCGCGCGAGTCCTACCCCGACAGCCGTCACTCGGCGTTCGTCGGTCGCTACGAGTCGGGCATCGACGACCTGTCGGCCGGGTACGCCCGCCCACAGGAGACGGGGCACCGCAGCGACCTGCGCACGCTCGACCTCGGCCCCGCCGGTCAGCCGTGGCTGCGCGTGGAGGCGGTGCCGAGCGCCACGGGTGGACGACCCGGCTTCACACTGAGCCGCCACACGGCCCAGCAGATCGGCGTGGCCGAACACCCGCACGAGCTGCCCGCGAGTGAGCGCACCCACCTGTACCTCGACGCCGCCCAGCACGGCGTCGGGTCGCGGGCGTGCGGGCCGGACGTCGCGTCGAGGCACGTGCTGCGTCCGGGCGCCCACCAGCTGCGCCTGAAGTTCAGCGCGCTGTAGCGGGCCGACCCCGCCGAGGACGGGCGGGTCCGTACCGGGCGGGCGTCTCAGGACGCCCGTGCCGGACGGACCCGCCCGTCCTGCGTGCGGCCGCGTCCGCGTGCCGCCCGGGCGGCGCCGACCTCAGCCGTCCCGGCGCGTGGCGCGGACGACCACGTCGGCCACGTGCCAGACCTCCCCGTCGGGGCCCGTCATGTCACGCGGGCGCACCTCGGCGACGTCGACCCGCCACGAGTCGGGGGAGAGCCTGCCGACCACCTCGCCGACGGTGAAGAGCATGCCCGGGTCGCCGTGCTTCCCGGCGCCGCCCGGCAGGGCGTCGACGTCGTGGCCGACGATCAGCAGGGTGCCGCCCGGTGCCACGCCGTCGGCCAGTGCCGGGAACAGCCGCTCGCGGTCCGTGGGCGGCAGGTGCATGAAGTGCGCCGTGACGAGGTCGAAGGAGGCGCGGGTCGGGCTCCACTCCGTCAGGTCCGCCTGCTGCCAGGTGAGGTGGGCCGGGTCGACGTCCTCCTGCTCGCGGGCGAGCGCGGCCGCCTTGTCGAGGGCGTTCTGCGAGATGTCGACGCCCGTGACCCGCCAGCCCCGCGAGGCGAGCCAGAGGGCGTCGCCGCCCTCGCCGCTGCCGACGTCGAGTGCGCGACCGGGGGCCAGCTGGGCGACCTCGGCGACGAGGGCGGCGTTGGGGCGTCCGCTCCAGGCGCGGCCGGGCTGCCCGTAGCGGTCCTCCCAGTAGTCGCGGTCGAAGACGGGGTGGGCGTGCCCGTTCCCGTGTCGCTCTTGCTCCTGCTCGTGCTCGTGGTGGTGCTGCTGCTGCCCTCGCTCCGCCTCGCTCATGCGTCGATCCTCTCCCCGGTGCGCAGGGCGGCGACGGCCGCCGCGACCTCGTCCGTCACCAGGTCCATGTTGATCGCTGCGCCGGCCATCGTGCCCGCCGCGGCCGCCGCGACGACCTGCGCCATCGGCTCGGTGACGTTGCCGGCGAGCCAGACCCCCGGCACGGCCGATCGGCCGGTGAGCGGCTCGATCGTGGCGAGGTGGGTGCCGACGCCGGCGGGGTGCTCGGTCGCCTCGAGCCCGAGGTCGGCGAGGAAGTCCGCCCGCGAGCGCACCCGGGCCATGACGGCCAGGGCGCCGACGTCGACCGTGCGACCGTCGTCGAGCGTCACGCCGGTGAGGGCGTCGTCCTCGACCCGGAGGCGCGCGACCGGGCCGTCGACCACGGTGACCCCGCGGGCCCGCAACTGCTCGGCCTGCTCGTCGTCGGGGGTGAACGAGGCGTTGGTGAACAGGACGATCTCGCGGCTCCACTGCCCGAAGAGCAGGGCCTGGTGCATCGCGAACGGGCTCGTGGCCAGCACGCCGATCACGCGGTCCTGCACCTCCCAGCCGTGGCAGTACGGGCAGTGCACGGCGTCGCGGCCCCAGCGCTCGGCGAGGCCGTCGACTGCGGGCAGCTCGTCGACGAGGCCGGACGTCACCAGGAGGCGCCGGGCGCGCACCTCGGACGCGTCACCACCCCTGCCGGTGACGGTCACGACGAAGGGGGCGACGGGGTCGTCGTCGCGACGGACGCCGGTCACGGTGCCCGACGTGATCGCGCCTCCGTACGCCCCGACCTCGGCGCGACCGAGGCGGGTGAGCTCGCGCGGGGCGACGCCGTCGCGGGTGAGGAACGCGTGGACGCCCTCGGCGGGAGCGTTGCGGGCCCGGTCGTCGTCGACGACGAGCACGGTGCGGCGGGCGCGGACGAGCGACAGGGCGCCGCTGAGTCCGGCGGCACCGCCGCCGATCACGACGACGTCGTGGACGACGGCGTGGACGGCGTCGACCGGGTGGGTGTTCTGGTTCATGGTGTGACCTCCTGACCCGATCCTGCGACCTGGATCGTCGGGCTGGCAATCCAAGTTGCCGAAGTGGCAAGATGACCGGCATGGACCACCCCACGAACGCCCCCGGTGCCGACGCCCCGAGCACCGACGACGTCCTCGCCGCGGTCGGCCCGCGCCTCCGTGCCCTGCGCGCGCGGCGCGGCGTGACCCTCGCCGAACTGGGGGAGCGGACCGGCATCTCGGTCAGCACCCTGTCCCGGCTCGAGTCCGGGCTCCGGCGGCCCACCCTCGAACAGCTGTTGCCGCTCGCCCGCGAGCACGGGGTTCCGCTCGACGACCTCGTCGGCGCGCCCGAGACCGGCGACCCCCGCGTGCACCTCAAGCCCCGGCAACAGCACGGCATGACGGTCGTGCCGCTCTCGCGCGGGGGCGGCGCGATCCAGGCCTTCAAGATGGTGATTCCTGCGGACTCGCCTCGGAGCGAACCCGTGCTCCGCACGCACGAGGGCTACGACTGGCTGTACGTGCTGCGCGGACGCATCCGGCTCGTGCTGGGCGACCTCGACCTCGTGCTGCCCGCGGGCGAGGCGGCCGAGTTCGACACGCGCACACCCCACTGGTTCGGCCGGGCCGACGACCGGGCCGTCGAGGTGCTCAGCCTGTTCGGTCGGCAGGGGGAGCGGCTGCACCTGCGGACCGCGCCCGGCTCGCCCGCGTGAGGCGTCCCGGGGTGTCGGTGGCGCCTCCTAGGCTCGGGGCGGGCGTCCAGGCCGCGTCCCGACAGAAGGAGTCCGCGTGTACCTCGACGACGACCGGGTGGTCACCAGCCCGTCCGACCTGACGACCTGGGCCGCGTGCGAGTGGTCGTTCCTCCGACGGCTCGACGCGAAGCTCGGTCGGGTCGACGCCGTCGCCGACGCGTCCGACGACATGCTCGACCGCACGGCCCGGCTCGGCGACGCGCACGAGCTCCGGTACCTCGAGGCGCTGCGGGCGACCCGTGACGTCGTCGAGTTCGACCGTCCGGCCCCGTCGGGCTACGCGGCGGCCGCCGAGGAGGCGCGGCTCGCCATGGCCTCCGGGGCCGACGTGCTCTTCCAGGCGACGTTCTTCGACGGATCGTTCATCGGCTTCAGCGACTTCGTGGTGCGCACCGACGACGGCACCTACGAGGTCTACGACACCAAGCTCGCCCGCCACGCGAAGATCCCCGCCCTGCTGCAGGTCGCGGCCTACACCGACCAGATCCGGGCGCTCGAGCTGCCGTCGGCCGACACCGTGCGCCTCGTGCTCGGCGACGGCAGCGAGAGCGTGCACGACGTCGCCGACGTGCTGCCGGTCTACCGGGTCCAGCGTGACCGGCTGCGGGCCGCCCTCGCCGAGCGGCTCGCCGCCGAGGGGCCGCTCGCCTGGGGCGACCCGGGCGTCACCGCCTGCGGGCGCTGCACGGCCTGCCAGGCCCAGGTCGACGAGCACCGCGACCTCGTGCTCGTCGCCGGCCTGCGCGGCGAGCAACGTCAGCGGCTGCACCTGGCCGGCGTCGCCACGATCGACGAGCTCGCCGGGTCGGACGGGCCCGTCGCCGGCATCGGGGCGACGGCCCTCGCCCGCCTGCGGGGGCAGGCCCGGGTGCAGCTCGCCACCGAGCGCGACCACACCGGCGCGCCCGCGGTCGAGGTCGTCGACGCCGACGCCCTGCGGACGATGCCGCGGCCCGACGCCGGCGACGTCTTCTTCGACTTCGAGGGCGACCCGCTCTACACCGAGGGCGACGGGCGGGCCTGGGGCCTCGACTACCTCTTCGGGCTGGTCGAGGCCGACGGCACCTTCCGGGCCTTCTGGGCGCACGACTTCGTGGGCGAGCGGCAGGCGCTGATCGACTTCCTCGACTACCTCGCCGAGCGTCGCCGGCGATTCCCCGACCTGCACGTGTACCACTACGCCTCGTACGAGCGCAGCCACCTGCTCTCGCTGGCGGCCCGCCACGGCGTCGGCGAGGACGCGGTCGACGACCTGCTCCGCGACGGCGTGCTCGTCGACCTCTACCCGGTCGTGCGGCAGGCGTTGCTCGTCGGGTCGCACAGCTACTCGCTCAAGAAGCTCGAGCCGCTCTACATGGGTGACGACCTCCGGCAGAGCGACGTCAAGACGGCCACCGCCAGCATCACGATGTACGTCGACGCCATCGCCGAACGCACCACGGGCGACGTGGCGCGGGGTGACCTGATGCTCGACGAGGTCCGCGACTACAACGAGTACGACTGCCGGTCGACCCTGCGGCTGCGCGACTGGTTGCTCGAGCTGGCCGACCGGCACGGCACCCGGGGCGACGACCCCGACGGCCCGACCGCGCCCGACCCGCTCGAGCTCGCCCGCGTGCCCCGCGAGCCGAACCCGGTCGCC
>NZ_JACYNS010000109.1:0-8090 GCF_014839405.1 Frigoribacterium sp. CFBP 13605
GGCTCCCGGCGGGCGCCGCGGCCGCGGTGGCCGTGCGGCCGAGCGCCGTGCGCGTGACGACCGGGACCCCCTCGGGTCCGACGCCGTCCGAGAACGTCCTCGACGTCGTCGTCACGGACCTCGAACCCCGCGGGGACGTCGTCCGGGTCCGGGCCGGCGACGTGTCGGCCGACGTCCCGCCCGGCGTGGTCGCCGGCCTCGACCTCGTGCCGGGCAGTGCCGTCCGGTTCTCCTTCGACGCCGGAGACGCCGTCGCCTACCTGGTCTGAGCGGGCCCGGGGCTCGACGAGGGGGCGGACCGTCGGCGGCCGACGACCCGACGCAGCCGGTCGACGTCGCCCCCGACGGCGTCGAGCAACCGGTCCGTGAACCCGGGGCCGGCCCGCCAGAGCGTCACGAGCAGGATGACGAGCACGGCCGAGGCGAGCGACGCCCGCTGCAGTGCCATGCCCGGCTCGAGCTGGCGCACGAGCAGCGCGAGCGGGATCGCCAGCCACTCGACCCGCCCGGTCAGCGCGACGAACGGCACCAGCAGCAGGGCGTACCAGGGGTAGCGGGGGCTCACCGCCACGAGCGTCACGCCGATCATCACGAGCTGGCCGAGCCACGGGTCGTGTGCCGGGGTCTTCACCCACACGAGCACCGCCGTGACACCGACGATCAGCACGGCGACCGGTGTCGTCCACGCGTCCGGCATGAAGGCCGACAGGAACACGAAGCGCGAGCCGTCCTCGTAGCCCTCCTCGGTCAGGTAGCCCGGCAGGTACCCGAGCACGCCCCACCCGGTCATCGCGACGTAGGGCACGTAGAGCACGGCGAAGGTGACGACGGAGGCGCTGATCACCTTCCAGGGCTGCCCGCGCAGCAGGGCGGGTGCCGCGATCACCGGGATCAACTTGGTCGCGATGGCGGCTCCGAGCGCGATGCCGCCGCGGAAGCGCCGACCGGTGGCGACGAGCAACGACGCGGCGACCACGAGCACGGCACCCAGGAGGTCGACGTGCGAGTTCGTGACGCCCTCGCCGACCACGAGCGGGCACCAGCCCCACAGCGCGGCCCAGCGGGGGTCGAGACCCCGCCGGCGCAGGGTCGCCAGCAGGGCGACGGTCGTGCCCAGCACGAGCACGAAGCCCATCGCCTGCAGCGGGAAGAACCCGGCGTCGGGGCCGACCACGGCGGACACCGCCCAGAAGTACAGTTCGGCCATCGGCGGGTAGATGGTCGGCACGTCCGGCCGGTTGATCAGCGTGCAGACGACGTCGCCCGTCTGGCTGTCGTAGGCACGGTGGACCTGGCGGTCGGGTTCGCCGCAGCGCTCGCCGATCGTGCCGTCGTCGCGGGTGAACGGCGTCGACTCGGGGAAGATCCAGGCCGGCCGCAGGTCGCGCAGCTCGCCCGCGTCGGGCGTGTACTCGTACGGCGAGACGCCGGCGGTCTGCACGATGCCGTCCCAGGCGTAGCGCGCCGGGTCGGTGCTCGTGTTGGGCACGCCGGTCAGGCCCGCCCCGCCGACCAGGGCCGTGCCCGCGACGACGAGAGCGGTGACGTGGCGCACGGGCACCCGGCGCAGCAGCACCACCGCCAGGGCGAACAGCGCCCAGCACACGGCGGTCCAGACGACGAAGTCGGTCCGCAGGTCTTTCATCAGGAATCCGACGTTCACGACGCCCCAGGCGATCGCCCCGGCCAATCCGAGGACGGCCACGGCCGCGAACACAGTACGCACGCCCCCAGTCTGGCCGAATCGGCCCTGGGAGTCGTGCACATCGGAGATGATGAGCCACATGAGACGACCGACACCATGAGGCGCCTGCTGTACGAGGCGCGCCGCGCCGCCTCGTCGCCGAACCGCAACGCCCGGTCGGCGACCGTCTTCGGTCGCCTCCTCGGCGCCGCGTTCGTCATCTGCCTGCTGACCGGGCTCTACAGCCACTTCCTGCAGGAGCCGCTCGACGGGATGCGGTTCCCGACGAGTCCCGTCTGGCTCTACCAGGTGAGCCAGGGCGTCCACATCACCGCGGGCATCGCCTGCATCCCCCTGCTGCTGGTCAAGCTGCACTCGGTGTTCCCGCAGCTCTTCCAGCACCCGCCGATCAAGCACCCGGTCGACGTGCTCGAGCGCGCCTCCATCGCCCTGTTCGTGGCGACGTCGATCCTCCAGCTCGTCACCGGCCTGCTGAACACGTACCAGTACTACCCGTGGCCGTTCCCGTTCAAGCAGGTGCACTTCGCCCTGTCGTTCGTCATCATCGGCTCGCTCGCGATCCACATCGCCGTCAAGCTGCCGCTCATCACCCGCTACTGGCGGGCGCGGGACAGCTACGACGCCGAGGGGCGCTTCGTCGAGCCGTCGTCCGAGCTCGACGAGGCCCGCGCCGCGTTCGTGGCCGAGAGCGAGGCGACCGCCGAGCTCGCCCGGTTCCGTGCCGTGCGCGACGCCGACGGGACGCGACGCGACCGTGATCCGCACGCCGCGCCTCCTGCGCCCGCCCGCGGCCTCACCGGACGCGTCCTCCGCTGGATCGACTCCGCACACGAGGTCGACCGCGAACCGGGCCGCGCCCGGGTGTCCCGCCGCGGCTTCTTCACCGCCGCCGGCGTCGCCACCGGGGGAGTCGTCGCGCTCACGGCCGGGCAGTCCTTCGCCCCGCTGTCAGCGCTCAACGCCTTCGGCCCGCGGCAGCGCGGGCTCGGCCCGAACGACCTGCCGATCAACCGCACGGCCGCCGCCGCCCGGGTGCTCGAGACGGCCATGGACCCCGACTGGCGGCTCGACGTCCTGGTGGGCGGCGTCGCGACCTCGTTCACGCTCGACGCGCTGCGCGGGTTCGACGGGGCCGACGAACGCCTGCCGATCGCCTGCGTCGAGGGCTGGAGCCAGACCGGCGCCTGGCGCGGCGTCCGCCTCGTCGACCTGCTGGCGGCTGCCGGCGCCCCGACCGACCAGCGCCTCCGGCTCACCAGCCTCGAAGAGAAGGGTGGCTACCGCGTGACCGAGATGGGCCCCGAGTACGCCTCCGACCCGCGCACCCTCGTCGCCCTCGAGCTGAACGGCGAGCCGCTCAGCATCGACCACGGCTACCCGGCGCGCATGATCGCCCCGGGCCGACCCGGCGTGCTGCAGACCAAGTGGCTCAGCTCCATCGAGGTGCTCTCGTGAGCGCCCGGGTGCCCTCGGCCGCGTCGAGCGCAGGAGGCGCGGGCACGTCGCGCACCGTCCGCGTCGTGCGCGGGGTGCTGATCGCCCTCGGCGTCGCCCTCGTCGGCCTCGGCGGCTGGGTGCTCACCGACACCGTCTCCCCGAACCGGTACGGCGGACTGCTGCTCTGGCTGGCCGGTTCGGTCGTCGTGCACGACGCCGTGCTCGCCCCCGTGGTCGCCGCGGTCTCGCTGCTCGTGCGGCGGACCGGACGCCGCATCCGGCCCGCGGTCCTTTGGATCGTGCAGGGCGCGGTCGTCGTCGGGGCGATCTTCTCGCTCGTCGTCGTGCCCGAGATCGTGGCGAAGGCGAAGGGGCCGAAGAACGACACCGTGCTGCCGTTCGACTACGGTCTGCGCCTGGCCGTGCTGTGGCTCGTCATCGCGGCGCTGACGGCCGCCGTGGTCGCGCTCTACCTGGCACGCAGGCGGCAGAAGGTGCGTCCGTCGACCGACCAGGTCTGAGCGACCCGCAGGCCCGCGCGTCGAGCGTGGCGGTGCAGCGCCTCGCGGCCGACCTCCGCCCAGGGGAAGGTCGCGCTGGCGTGACCCTGGTCGTCGACCACGTGGGCCTCGTAGCTGTCGTCGAGCGACGCCTCGGGGGCGGTCTCGACGACGACCGAACCGGTCGCGGTGAGGATCTCGGCGCAGCGGGTCAGCAGCGCCGTCGGGTCGCCGCCGATGCCGACGTTGCCGTCCAGCAGCAGCGCGAGGTTCCACTGGCCCTCGCGGGGCAGTGGGTCGAAGACCGACCCGCCGGCCACGGGCAGACCGGCCTCGCGGGCCATCGCGACGGCCGTGGGCGAGACGTCCAGACCCAGGACGGTCAGGCCGCGGTCCACGGCGGCGCGCACCATGCGGGCCGGCCCGCAGCCGATGTCGAGCACGGGGCCGGTCTCACCGTCGAGGGTGGTGAGGTCGGCGGCGTCGGCGTCGGCGCTCCAGCGCGCGACGTCGAACGCCTCGTCGTCGCCGGCCTCGAGGGGCGACGCGGGGCGTCCGGCACCGCCGGCCGCCCGGACGAGTTGCAGGAGCCCCTCGTGACGCAGGGCGCGCGCGTACGGCTCCGCGCCTCCTGAACCGAAGGTGGCGGGCTGTTCGGGGGCGATGGTCATGAGGTGACCCCTTCGGTGGCGGGATCGGTCGTGCGGGCGACGCCGTTCGTGGTGGTGGTCGTGGGGGGCGCCTCGGCGTGCCGCAGGGCGGCGGCGAAGCGGCTGTCGGGTGCGACGGACGCGACGAGGCGGGCGTCGTCGATCGTGTCGACGTCGACGAGCTCGGGCAGCATGCGCACGGTCAGGCCGGCGTCGGCGAGTCGGCGGAGCTGGTGGGCACCCGTGTCGTCACGCGACATGGGGACGCCGCGCAGCAGGTCGCCGGTCGGCCGGGAGAGGCCCAGGGCCCAGAACCCGCCGTCGTTCGCCGGGCCGAACCAGGCGTCGACGTCGTCGGTCCACGCGTCGAAGACGGGGGCGAGGGCCTCGACCGTGACCTGGGGGGTGTCCATGCCGATCAGCACGGTCTTCCCGTCGACCTCGTCGAAGAGGGCGCCGAGGCGTGCGTCGAGGTCGCCACCGATCTGAGGGATCACATCGAAGTCTTCGGAGCCGACGGGCCTGCGGTTGCCGTCGAACAGCAACACGCGACGCGTGGCGGGCAGCCGACGGACGACGTCGAGGGTGTCCTGGATCGCGGCGGCCGCGACGTCGGCGGCCTGCTCGAGGCTGAGCGGGGGGTGCAGGCGCGTCTTGACCTTGCCCGGGATCGTCTCCTTCGCGATCACCACGAGGGTCGTCATCGGCCGACCTCCCTCAGGAGTCGGGACATGTCCTTGATCGCGACGGACGTGCCGCGGATGGTGCCGGTCACCTTGCTGCGGCCGACCCGGGGCGAGTAGGGCGCGTCCTGCTCGACGATCCGCCAGCCGGCCTCGCTCGCGCGCAGCACCATCTCGAGTGGGTAGCCGCTGCGGCGGTCCTTCAGGTCGAGGTCGAGCAGTGCCCGGCGCCGCGCGACGCGCATGGGGCCGAGGTCGTGCAGGGCGACGCCGCTGGCCCGCCGCATGAGGTGCGAGAGGGCCAGGTTGGCGATGCGGGCGTGCACCGGCCAGGCGCCCCGGGTCGTCGGGCGCCGGCGGCCGAGGACGAGATCGGCGTCACCGGCCATCACGGGGGCGGCGAGGGCGACGAGGTCGGCGGGGTCCATCGACGCGTCGGCGTCGCAGAACGCGACGTAGTCGGCCGTGGCGGCCTCGAGACCGGCGTGGGCGGCGCTGCCGAAGCCGCGCCGCGCCTCCTGCACCACGGTCGCGCCGTGCTCGGCGGCGACGCGGGCGGAGTCGTCGGTCGAGCCGTTGTCGACGACGATGGCGTGCCAGCCCTCGGGCAGGCGGCCGAGCACCCAGGGCAACGCGCCTTCTTCGTCGAGACAGGGAAGCACGACGTCGACTCGGGGGCTGCTCATCCTCTCGACTGTACGGATGCGATCCCATGAAGGTGATGGGAGCGGGCGGTGCGCACCCGAACGGGGGGCGGCCCCGCCCGCCTAGCGGACGACCGCGGCGCGCAGCGGGGCCGTGGCGAACTCGTGCATGCCCTGCTCGAAGGTCACGCTCGGTCGCCAGCCCAGCTCGCCCTGCAGCCGCGCCGACGACGCCGTCACGTGCCGCACGTCGCCCGCGCGGTACTCGCCGGTGACGACGGGCGTCGGTCCGCCGGCCTCGCGCGCCAGGGCCTCCGCCATCTCGCCGATCGTGTGCACCGTCCCGCTGCCGACGTTGAACGCTCGGAACGTGTCGGTCGGCTGATCCGTGGTCCACTCGAGGGCCGCGAGGTTGGCGGACGCGATGTCGCGGACGTGGACGAAGTCGCGACGCTGGGCGCCGTCCTCGAACACGCGCGGAGCCTCGCCGCGTTCGAGGGCGGAGCGGAAGAGCGAGGCCACGCCGGCGTAGGGCGTGTTCTGCGGCATGCCCGGGCCGTAGACGTTGTGGTAGCGCAGGGCGGCGGCCCGACCGCCGGTGCTGCGCGCCCACGAGGTCGACAGGTGCTCCTGCGTCAGCTTCGTGATGGCGTAGACGTTGCGGGGGTCGAGCGGGGCCTCCTCGCCGATCAGCTGCGGCTCGAGCAGTTCACCCGCCTCGTCACGCGGGTCGAAGACGCCCGCGTCGAGGTCGGCGATGCGGCGGGGTGCCGGGCGTTCGGTCGCACCGGTCGAGGTGCGGTAGCTGCCCTCGCCGTAGACGACCATCGACGAGGCGACGACGAGGCGGTCGACGCCGGCGCGGTCCATCGCCGCGAGCACGACGGCCGTGCCGAGCTCGTTCGACGAGACGTAGTCGGGCGCGTCCTGGAAGTCCACGCCGAGCCCGACCTTGGCCGCCTGGTGACAGACCGCGTCGACGCCCGCGAGTGCCCGGTCGACGGTCTCGGCGTCCCGCACGTCGCCGTGCACGAAGTCGACGCGCGGGTCGACGGTCGGCTCGCCGCCGTGCACGTCGGGCCGCAGGGAGTCGAGCACGCGCACGCGCCAGCCGCGGTCGAGCGCGAGGTCGACGATCGCCGACCCGATGAAGCCGGCCCCACCGGTGACGAGCAGCAGGCCCGGGCCGTCGGTGGACGAGGAGGCGCCGGTCGCGCTCACCGCGCGGCCTTCCGATCCGAGACGGGCCGGGCGAGCACCTCGGCCACCGCCCCGGGCGGCATGAGCTCGCGGGGCGAGTAGTCGCCGGGCATCGCGGCGACGATCGACTCGATGGCCGCGACGATGCGCGGTTGGGCGGCCGCGAGCCGTTCGAAGACGAGCGAGGCGCTCACGGCGTCGGCATCGGGTGCGTCGCCCTCGGCCGGGGCCAGGCCGGCGTCGCTGTCGGTCACGTACGAGAGGTTGACGGCTCCCATGCCGAGTTCGAGGGTGAGCGGGATCTCGGGGTACATCGTCATGTTGACCGTGTGCGCGCCCGCGGCCCGGAACCACAGCGACTCGGCCCGGGTCGAGAACCGCGGCCCCTGGATCACCACGCAGGTGCCGGTCGGGGAGAACGGCTCACCCTGCGCCTCGAGGGCCGCGATCGCCGCGGTCCGGAGCACGGGGTCGAACGGGTCGGCGGCGATCAGGTGCTGAACCTGCCCCTCGACGTCGAAGAACGTGTCGCGTCGTCCCCAGGTGCGGTCGATGAACTGGTCGGTCACGACCATGGTGCCGGGGGCGACGTCGGGGCTGACCCCGCCGACCGCCGACGACGACACGATGGCCTTCGCGCCGAGCGACGCCAGTGCCCACACGTTCGCCCGGTAGTCGATCAGGTGCGGCGCCACCGCGTGGCCCGCGCCGTGCCGGGTGAGGAAGGCCACGCGCTTGCCGCCCAACTCGCCGATCGTCACCTCGCTCGAGGTCGGGCCGTAGGGCGTCTCGACGACGTGCCGGGTCGCCTCGCCCTCGGCGAAGAGCGAGTACAGCCCCGATCCGCCGATGACGGCGACGTCGACGGGCGGCGGCCCCGAGGAGGCGCGGGTGGGCTGGGGGACGTCGGGCTCGGTCGCGGGGTCGGTCACCCCCGATACGCTACTGACGATCGCCCGAGAGGAACCGCGTGCGCACCATCGAGACCCACCTCGCCGAGGTCACGGCCGTCGTCGAGGCGGCCGTGCGGGCCCGTCCGGTCGACGCGTTGGTGGTGAGCCCCGAGGCGCTCGCCTCGCGCTCCGACCGGTACCGCGACCGCGTCCTCGCCGCCGACGTCGTCGCCCCGATCGACCTGCCGCCATTCGCCAACTCGCAGATGGACGGCTACGCCGTCTCGACCGCCGGGCTCGACCCGGACGCGCCCACCAGCCTCCGGGTCGCGGCGCGCATCCCCGCCGGGCGGGCCGCCCCCGACCTGGTCTCCGGCG
>NZ_JACYNS010000110.1:0-8027 GCF_014839405.1 Frigoribacterium sp. CFBP 13605
GCAGGAGGCGCGGGGCAGCCCCCGCAGGCCGCCACCGCCCCCGGTCACTCCGGCCGGACGCCCACCCGCACCGACCCGCCGGCGGCGGCCGCCGCGATCCCGGCGTCGAGGTCGCGCAGGGCGACGACCTCGCCCACGAGGGCGTCGAGCGGCCAGGCCGCGTGCCTCCGTTCGACGAAGCGGACGGCCTCGACGAGGTGCCGCGGGGCGTAGTTGTGCACGCCACGGAGGGTCACGAGACGTCGGACGACGCTCTCGGCGTCGAGCGGTACGGCCGGAGCGGGGAAGACGCTGCCGACGAGCACGGCCACGCCGCCGACGCCCAGCGCGGCGAGCGCCGAGGCCACGGCGTGCGGCGACCCGGAGGCCTCCACGGCGACGAGAGGGGCACCACCCGCGACCGAGAACGCGGTGCTGAGGCCGTCGTCCGCGTCGGGGGCAGCCGACGGGTCGGCCGTCGCGACCGCACCGAAGCGGACGGCGAGTCGACGGCGGGCGGGCTCGGGGTCGACGACGACCACCCGGGCCCCGGCGTCGGTGGCCAGCGCGGTCGCCGTGAGGCCGATCAGCCCGGCCCCCGTGACGAGCACCACGGCACCGTCCAGGGGCACGATCGCCGAGGCGGCGTCGAGGGCCGCCACGGCCGTCGCCGTGCCGCACGACACGGGGGCCAGCAGCTCGGCGGGCAGGTCGGCCTCGACCGGGACGATCGCCGTGCCCGACCGCACGTGCACGTGCGTGGCGAAGCCGCCGCTCAGTTCCCAGCCCGTGAGGAGTCGCTCGTGCCCGTACTTCCGCACCGACTCGCACTTCTGCGGCAGGTCGCGTCGGCAGGTGGCGCACCGACCGCACGAGACGGTCAGCGACCAGACGACGCGTTGCCCGACGGCGAGCGGCGTCCCGTCCACGGCGGCCGCCCCCGGCCCGAGGGCGACCACGCGACCGACCTGCTCGTGTCCGAGGACGAGCGGGGCGGGCGCGCTCCGGTCACCCCGGGTGGTGTGCACGTCCGAGCCGCAGATCGTCGCCAGCTCGACCTCGACGAGGGCGTCGCCGGGCTCGAGGACGACCGAGGGCACCGCGACGGCCTCGTGCGGACGGCCGGGTTCGAGCCACACCATGGCGGTCGGGGCCGGGTCGAGGGGCAGCGCGGCCGGGGAGGCGGGGTCCGTCACGGACGCGACCCGCGCCTCCTGGTCCGTCGTCCGCGGCGGCACCCCCGTCCGCGGCAGGGCGGTGGTCACGCGACCGCGGTCGTCGACGCGCCGGCGGCCGCGACCCCGGCGAAGGCCGACAGCCCGACGAGGTCGCGGACGCTCTCGAGCACGACGTCGGCCCCCGCGGCGAGCAGCTGCTCGCGGGTGTGCGCGCCGGTCGTCACGCCGACGACGAGGCCCGCACCGGCGGAGCGCCCCGAGAGGACGTCGCTGACGGTGTCGCCGACGACCGCGACGGCGGCGACGGACGAGGCACGGGTGCGCAGCAGCGCGGTCAGCACGAGGTCGGGTGCGGGGCGTCCGCGGCCGGCGTCGACGGGCGAGAGGGCGGCGTCGACCGTCCAGCCGAGCGCGTCGAGCAGGCGGTCGCGCGTGACGGGCGAGAAGCCCGTGGTCAGGACGACCGAGACCCCGGAGGCGCGGAATGCGTCGACGAGGTCGCCCGCGCCCTCGATCGGCTCGACTCCCGACTCGTCGACGAGCTCGCCGTAGGCCACCTCGAACTCGTCGTTCGCGCGCTGCGCGAGCGCCTCGTCGCCCCCGGTGAGGTGCCGGAAGACCTCGATCTTCGAGCGGCCCATCGTGTCGCGGACGTACTGCAGGGCCTCGTCGCGACTCAGCGTCGGGCCGAGGTCGACCCGGTCGGCGACGCGGGCGAAGGCCTGCTCGACCACGCCGTCGTCGACGACGGTCGTGCCGGCCATGTCGAGCACGACGAGCTCGATCGGGGTCGCGGCCTCGGCGGCGGGGGTGCCGGACCAGGCGGGGGTGGTGGCGGTCGTGGTGCTCATGCGGTGAGGCTCTCTGTGAGGGGCGAGGGGACGGGCGAGGTGACGGCCGAGGTGACAGGCGAGTGGACGGTCGAGGTCGGGGCGAGGGTGTCGAGCGCCCGGTCGCGCCCGCCGTCGAGGTGTGCCCCCACGACGTGCTCGGCGAGACCGAGCCCCGTGGTCATGCCGATGCCGGTCGAGACGACCGTGACGAGCACGCCCGGGGCGACCTCGTCGACGACGAACTCGTCGCGGCCCGAGGCGTAGACGCCCTGCCATCGCTCGGTGACGACCGGCTCGGCACCGAACAGCACGCGGAACTCGTCGAGGAAGGCGTCGGCGATCCGTTCGTCCTGGAACGGCGCGATCGCGGCGCCCTTCCGGTGGCTGTCCCCGACGATCACCGACCCGTCGGGCAGCTGCGTGTACATCTGGTTGAGGTCCATCGCGGCCAGGTCCGGGCGCTCGGCGTGCAGTCGGGACCGCACCGCGTCGGCCGCTCCGGTGCCGGCGAACGCGCTGTAGCGGATCAGCGACCAACCGGTCAGCAGCGGGGCGACGAGCGGCCGGACGAGGTCGGCCCGCACCCGCAGCATGTCGAGGCCGCAGCGCTCGAGGGCGTGTCGGTCGGCGAGGTCGGGCAGCAGCTGGTCGAGGTCGTGGTTGGTCGCGACGACGACCGTCCCGGCGTCGATCGGGCCGCGGCTCGTCTCGACCCGTCCCGACGTGACCGACCCCACGGAGGTGCGGGTCAGGAAGCGCACCCCTCGCGTCTCGAGGTGCCGACGGATCGCGTCGGCCGCCTCCCTCGGGTCGACCTGCAGGTCGTACGGGAGCAGGGCGCCGCCGACGACCGCGCCGGGAGCCACCGGGGCCAGGGACGACAGCTCGGCCGCGTCGATCCGCTCGATCTCGGGCCGGTCGCCCAGCACGCGGTCGGTGCGGGCGAGGGCCAGCTCGTCGAGCAGGTCGAGCTCGTCGACGTGTCGGGCGGCGACGAGCGTGCCGCGCCGGGACAGCCAGAAGCCGGCGTCGCGGGCCAGCCGCAGCCAGAGCTCGCGGGCGGCGAGGGCGTGGCGGCGGGCCTCGCCGCTCTGCGGGGTGAGGCAGAGGTGGCCGAAGTTCCGCACGGTGGAACCGCCGATCACCGGGGAGCGGTCGACGACCAGCACCGAGAGCCCCCGGTCGACGGCGGCGAGGGCGGCACCGAGGCCGACGATGCCCGAGCCGACGACGACCACGTCGTGCGGAGCCGCCGCGTGCCCTGCCGCCGCGGTCGAGGCCGCGGTCGGGGCAGCGGAGTGACGGGCCGCCCCGTGGGCCGTGTCGTGTGTCGCGGTCATCGGAAGACCCTCCGCATCCAGATGGCGAGCCCCTCGACGACCAGGACCGTGACGAGGATCATCAGCACGATCGCCGTGACCGTCCCGTAGTTCGAGCCCTGGCTGGCGTTGAGCAGGTAGTAGCCGACTCCCCCGGCACCGACGATGCCGAGCAGCGTCGCGGCCCGCAGGTTGGTGTCGAGCATGTAGAAGGTGTGCCCGATCAGGGCCCGGGTGCCCTGCGGCAGGGTCGCCCCGGCGTAGACCTGCACGCGACTCGCCCCGGTGGCCGAGAGGGCGCGCTCGGGGCCGGGCGAGACCTCCTCGAACGAGTCGGCGAGCAGCTTGCCGAGCAGCCCGACGCCGCCGAGCGCCAGGGCGAGGGTGCCGGCCTGCGTGCCGAGCCCGGTGACGACGATCAGCACGATGGCGAGGATCACCTCGGGCACCCCGCGGATGCCGACGAGCAGCAGGCGCATGCCGCTGCGCACCCCTCGGCTCGGGGCGACGTTGCGGGCCGCGAGCGACCCGACCACGATCGAGGCGACGAGGGTCAGCACGGTCGCGGCCAGCGCGATGGCGATCGTCTCGCCCATGGCGGCGACCATCGTCGACGCCTCGTAGCTGCCGAACGACGGCGGCCAGAACTGCGTCGCGACGGCGGGCACCTTCGCCCAGACGGTGACGAGGTCGGACCAGGCGATGTCGCAGACGGCGATGCTCGCGACGACCACGGCGACCGCGAGCCACCCCCACGAGACGGTGCGTCGACGGGCGCGGTCCCACGGTCGGCGGAGCGCGGACTCGACGGTGGCGGGCACGGGACGCGACGGGGCGGGGTGACCGGCACCGCGCCTCCTGGTGGCCCGTCGGACGACGCGGTCGCCGAGACCGCGGCCGGTCGGCGCGATGCCGAGCATGGCGGCGCGGACGCTGCTCGAGACGATCTCCATCACGACGCAGAGCACGAAGATGACGAGGGCGTATCCGAGGCCGAGTCCGTAGTCGAGCGACTTGAAGGCGAACGACATCTCCATGCCGAGGCCGACGACCCCGACGTAGCCGAGGATCACGCTGCCGCGGAGGTTGATGTCGTTGCGGTGCAGCACGGTCGCCACCCACGACGGCAGCACCTGGGGCAGCACGCCGGCGGTGAACTGCTGGAGGCGGCTGCCCCCGGCGGCACGGACGGCGGTGCGCGGGCCCTCGTCGATCTGCTCGATCGCGTCGGCGAAGAGCTTCGAGATCATGCCGACCGAGTGCAGGCCGATGGCCAGGATGCCGGGCAGCGTGCCGAGCGAGAAGAGCAGCACGAACACCATGGCGAGCACGACGTCGGGCACGGCCCGGGCGAGCACCGTCACGAAGCGGGCGGCCGCACGCCACGCGGGGCCGGGGGTGGTGTTCGAGGCCGCGAGCACGGCGACCGGCACCGACAGGACGGCGGCGAGCAGGGTGCCGCAGATCACGAGGCCGAGCGTGAGGGCGGTGAGCTGCAACAGCTCGCCGAGCGGGGGGAACTCGATCGCCCCGACGCGGCCGAAGAACCGCTCGGCGTTGGCCCAGCTCTGCAGCATCCGCGCGGGGTCGATGTCGACGCTGCGCAGGGCCACGAGGCTCGCGACCAGCAGGGCGACGAGGGTGAGGCCCGCCGCGACGCGCTCGGGCGAGACCCGGCGACGAGGAGGCGCGGTGACGGGAGCGGGGGCCGCCCCGGTCGTGCGCGGGCGCTCGGTGACGGCGGTCATCGGACGGCGTCCCCGGCGAGCTCGAGCTCGATGGCTGCCATCTGGTCGGTGCTCGTGGCGACGCGGCCGTAGATCTCCATCACCTGGGCCTTCGACAGGCCCTCGGTCCCGGTGTCGAGCACGACCCGACCGTGGCGCAGCCCGACGATGCGGTCGGCCCACGAGAGGGCGAGGTCGACCTGGTGCAGGCTGCAGATGACGGTGAGGCCCTCGTCGGCCGCGATCTCGCGGATCAGCGCCATCACCTGGTCGCTCGACTCGGGGTCGAGCGAGGCGACGGGCTCGTCCGCGAGCAGCACCTGGGGGCGCTGCATCAGGGCCCGGGCGATGGCGACGCGCTGCTGCTGGCCGCCCGAGAGGGTGTCGGCGCGCTGGTAGGCCCGGTCGAGCAGACCGACGCGCTCGAGCCGGGCGAGCGCCTCGGCCTTCGCGGCCCGGCCGTACGACCAGAGCCCGAGCCGGGGCCCGCGCACGGTGGCGAGCGAGCCGGTCAGGACGTTCTCGAGCACGGTCAGCGACGGCACGAGTTCGAACTGCTGGAAGATGAACCCCACCTCGCTGCGCAGCCGCCGCAGGGCCCGCCCGGTGAGCTCGGTGACCTCGCGGCCGAGCACCGTGACGCGGCCGTCGGTCGGCCGTTCGAGGCCGTCGACGTGACGCAGCAGGGTGGACTTGCCCGAGCCGGAGAGGCCCAGCAGCACGACGACCTCGCCGCGTCGGACGCTGACCGAGGCGTCGTCGAGCGCGAGGGTCTCACCGAAGCGCTTGGTGATGCCCTCGAGCCGGACGACGGTCTCGGCGGGGGCGGTGTGCGGGTTCATGTTCGTCTCCGGTTCGTCGTGCTCGGACCCCGGGACGTCGCCGGGACCCCCACGCGTGCGCGAGGGTCCCGGCGGGTTCCCGGGGTGGGGAGGTGCTACGTCGTGCGGGTCAGGCCTTGCACTGCGACGCGTTCGTCTTCTCGCAGATGTCGCGGATCTGGTCGTAGTACGCGTCGTCGACCGGGGTGGTCTGGAAGAACACGGCACGGAAGCCCTCGCTGTCGGCGCCCTCGATGCCCGCGGCGACCATGTCGTCGGCGGTGACGTTCGAGAGGATGTCCTTCAGCTGGGCCTTGACGTCGTCGGGCAGCGAGTCCGACTCGACGATGGGCGCACCGGGCACCATCTGCTCGTCGATCATCTCGACGGCGTCGCTCTTGGCGACCTCGCTGTCCTCGGCGAAGCCGGCGTCGCACTCGGTGCCCTCGCCGACCTTCTGCACGCTGACGTCGTGCTTGCCGGCGAAGACCGGGGTGATGTCCTTCTCGGGGTCGATGCCGGCCTCGAGCAGCGCGTAGCTCGGGAAGAGGTAGCCCGACGTCGACGACGGGTCGACGAAGCAGATCTTCTTGCCCTTCATGTCGGCGATCGACGTGATGTCGCTGCCCTTCGGCACGATGGCCTGCGAGTAGTAGCCGGGCTCCTGGCCCTCGGCCGTGGTGATCGACGAGATCGGGGTGAGCTCGGCGCCGTTGTTCGTGGCGGTGACGTAGGTGAAGCCCGAGAACGAGGCGACGTCGATCTGGCCGGCGATGCTCGCCTCGATCAGGGCCGCGTAGTCCGTCGACTCGTGGTACTCGACCGTCTTGCCGGTCTCCTTCGCGATGTAGTCCATCAGCGGCTGGTAGTTCGTCTCGGTGTCGACCGAGTCGGGCACGACGCCGAAGACGAGGGTGCTGTCGTCGACCGCGTAGCCACCGGCCGCGTCGGACGAGCCGGTGGCCGAGGAGGCGGGGGTCGAGCAGGCGGACAGCGTGACGGCGAGCAGGGCGGCGCCGACGAGGGCGGTCGCGGCGCGGGGACGGCGGAGGGTCATGACGGCCTTTCGGGTGGGAGCAGGACGTGACGATGGTGGCACGCGCCCGACCGACATAGGAACCTATCTTTGGGCCCGTTCAACGAGAGTTCACCTCTTGTCTGCCTAACCTGGGCGAGCCGCCCGCGGGGCGGAACGGGGTGCCGCCCCGGCCATGGCGGGTCCAGGTGCGGCGGTCTACCCTCGGACCACCACCCCGCCCTGCTCCCGCGACGAAGGCCTCCGCATGCGACACGACGACGGCACCCCCGACTCCCCCGGCGACGACCTCGCGACCTGGTCGGACGAGGCCCACCGCGAACTCGAGCTGCTCGTCGCCCGTGACCGCGAGGCCGAGCAGGCCCGGCAACACGAGGCCGAGCGCGTCGCCCGGGTCGAACGGGCCGCCCGCCTCGAGCAGGAGCGCCGTCGCCGTGAGGCCGAGCTCCCGCCCGAACTGCGCGACGCCGACGACGAGCCGTACGACGGTGGGCCGAGGCGCCGACTCGTGATGGGGTCGTCGAAGGTGCTCGCCGCCGTCGCGCTGCTGGCCGCGGTCGCCGTCGCGGTGACCGGGTTCCTCTAGGCCGACCCGCGCCTCCTGGGCTCGTGCGTCGCCCGTCAGAGGGCGAGCAGGGCGATGCCGCCGAGCACGACGCCCGAGGCCGCGAGCCGCTTCACGAGCGACCCCTCACGCAGGACGAGCGCCCCGAACACGGCCACCATCACGACGCTCGTCTCGCGCGCCGGGGCGACGAGGGCGACCGGCGCCGTCCGGATCGCCGTCAACACGAGGATGTACGACAGCGGCGACAGCACGCCGAAGGCCAGCACCCGCGGCCAGTGGGCGCGGGCGACCGCGATGAGCTCGCCCCGACGCCGGCCGAGCGACGCGCTGTAGAAGAGGACCTCGACGAGGGTCACGCCGACCATGAACGACACGGGCGAGAGGCCCCAGGTGCGCAGGGCGTGGGCGTCCCAGATCGTGTAGCTCGCGATGGCGAGGCCGGTGAGCAGGCCCCAGGCGATGCCCGGGTCGAGGCGACGGCGCGCCGGGCCGGGGGCGGCCGGCGTCGACGCGGTCGACGGCCCGTGCAGGAGGCGCGGCGCCGGAGAGCCGGTCGACCGCCGGTC
>NZ_JACYNS010000111.1:0-7916 GCF_014839405.1 Frigoribacterium sp. CFBP 13605
CCCGGACGTCGGCTGGCACCTCGCCCCGACCCCGCCCGTGGCCGACGGCCGCTCGGCGGCGCTGGCAGGGGCGACCGCCATGCTCGACCTGTCGGACGGCCTCGCCCTCGACGCCGGTCGGGTGGCCCGCGCCAGCGGTGTCGTGGTCGACCTGTGGGGCCCTGCCCTCGGCGACGACCCACGGCTCGCGCTCTCGGGTGGTGAGGACCACTCCCTGTTCGCCACGTTCCCGCCCGACGTGGCGTTGCCCGGTGGGTTCCGCGCCGTCGGCACGGTCCGTGATCCGGCAGGAGGCGCGCCCCGCGTCATCGTCGACGGTTCCGAGCCCGGCGAGGCCGGCGGGTGGGACCCGTACCGCCTGTGGTCGGGGGCGCAGGGCTGACGAGCCGACCCGCGCCTCCTGCGGGGGTCAGTCGCGCAGCGCGAACCAGACGGTCGTGTCGCCGTACTGCTTCTTCACGTCAAGGGTGAGGCCCTCGGGCCAGCCCGGTTCGCCGTCGCGCGAGGCGCGCTCGACGACGACGAGGGCCTGCTCGTCGAGCGAGGGCAGCAGGGCCGTGAGGTCGGCGGTGAGGTCGGCGGCCGACAACTCGTAGGGCGGGTCGAAGAAGACGAGGTCGACGAGAGCCGAGCCGCCCTCGAGGTAGGACCGCACGGGCTGGGTCACGACGTCGACGCGCGGGGGAGTGCCGCGCGGCGGGCGGGGAGCCCGGGCCAGCACCGACTCGACGTTGCGACGCAGCACCTTCGCGGCGCCGGGGGCCTTCTCGACCAGCACGACCGAGGCGGCTCCTCGCGACGCCGCCTCGAGCCCGAGGCCGCCCGTCCCGGCGTAGAGGTCGAGGACGCGCCGACCCCGGATCTCGTCGCGCGCGTCCAGCGACGAGAACAGCGCCTCGCGGACCCGGTCGCTCGTGGGCCGCGTCCCGACCTTGGGGACGACGAGCGAGAGGTTGTCGGCGAAGCCGGAGATGATGCGGGACATGGGGTCAACCTTGCCAGGTCGACGCCCGCCACCCGTCGCCCGTCGGGTTCGAGCATCCCGACAACGCGCGACCGTCGACTCCCGCGCCCGGTCGTCGGACCTGCACAACCGAGTTGTCGCCGCCCGCCCGCGTCGGCAGCATCGGGTCCCATGACCAGCGTCGATCGCACCGTGAGGCCCTCGTTCACCAAGTCGCTGTTCGCGGGGCGCATCGCCTCCGAACTCGCCTTCCCGTACCCGCACATGACGGCGGCCGAGAAGTCCCGGGTCGAGACGGTGTCCGCGTCCGCCCGCGAGGTGCTCGCCGGCTACGACCCGCTGAAGGCCGAACGCGAGGGGTGGATCGGCGACGACCTGGTGCGCGAGCTGGGCGAGCGGGGCCTGATGGGACTCTTCGTCGCCGAGGAGTACGGCGGCCTCGGGCTCGGCCAGAGCGCCTACTGCCGCGTGTACGAGGAGTTCGGTCGGGTCGACGGCACCCTGGCCACGGTGATGGGGGTGCACCAGTCGATCGGCACCAAGCCGCTGCACCTCTTCGGCACCGACGACCAGAAGGCCCGCTGGCTGCCCGACCTGGCGAGCGGCCGCAAGCTCGCGGCGTTCGTGCTCACCGAGCCGAACGTGGGCAGCGACGCCTACGCGCTCGAGACCCGGGCCGAGCGGCAGAGCGACGGCAGCTGGCTCCTGAACGGCGAGAAGCGGTGGATCGGCAACGGCGACAAGGACGTCCTGACGGTCTTCGCGCAGAGCGACCTCGGGCACGTCGCGCTGATCGTCGAGAAGGGCATGGAGGGGCTGAGCGCCGGCCCGCGGTTCGAGACGCACGGCCTCAAGGCCAACCACCTGCAGCGCGTGCACTTCAAGGACGTCCGCGTGCCCGCCGAGAACCTGCTGGGCGAGCCCGGTGACGGCTTCCGCATCGCCGTCAACACGCTCAACAACGGTCGCATGTCGATGGGCACGGCCATCGCGGGCGGCATGAAGCGGTTCCTCGAGCTGAGCCTCGAGCACACGGAGGCGCGGCACCAGTTCGGCAGACCGCTCGCGGACTTCGAGATGGTCGGCGACAAGCTCGCGTGGATGACCCAGCAGATCTACGGCGTCGAATCGATGTCGTACCTGACCACGGGCCTCGTCGACCGCGGCGACACCGACTTCGCCCTGGAGTCCGCCCTGACCAAGGTCGCGGCGAGCGACACCGGCTGGTACGCCCTCAACCGGGCCGTCCAGCTGCACGGCGGCGAGGCGTACATGGAAGGTCACCCGCTGTCGAAGGCCCTGCGCGACTTCCGGATCTTCCCGATCTTCGAGGGGGCCAACGACGTCCTCCGCGCGTTCGTCGCCCTCAACGGGCTCAAGACCCTCAGCGAGGAGCTGCCCGACGTGGCGTCGCTCCGCATCGGCGACCCCGGGCGGGCGCTCGGGGTGCTCGCGCCGTACGTCGCCGGCCGCGTCCAGCGCCGCATCCGGCCCGAACGGCCGGTCGGGGTCCATCCCGCGCTCGCCAAGCAGGCCGCCGAGCTCGGCGACCAGGTCTCGCGGCTGCGCGAGCGCACCGAGGGCGCCCTCCGCAAGCACGGCAAGAAGGTGCAGGAGAAGCAGCTCGTGCAGAAGCGCCTCGCCGACGCGGCGAGCGGCATCTACGCGCAGACGGCCGTCCTGTCGCGGGCCTCGACGGCCCTCCAGGAGGCGCGGGCCGACTCCGACGCGGAGCGTCACCTCGCCGTCGGCTTCTGCAAGCAGTCCGCGCGCGGGGTGGGGCGGCAGCTGAGGGCCCTCGAGGTCAACGACGACGGGCACGGGGCCGACCTCGCGAAGGCGACCCGCGCCTCCGGCGGGTACTCCTTCACCCTCTGACGCCGGGAGGCGCGTCCGCCGGGGGCGGGCGCTGTCGGGGGCGCGCGCTAGCGTGGTGTGCGTGCCCGACTCACCCCTCGACGCGTCGCTGGCCGGGGCCCTCGGCGGCCGGACGGCCACCGCCCTGCAGAAGGCCTTCGGCCTGCGCACGGTCGGCGACCTGCTGACGCACTTCCCTCGGCGCTATGCCCGCCGGGGCGAGCTCACGGCCCTCGACCAGCTGCCGCTCGGCGAGTCCGTCACCATCGTGGCCCAGGTGCTCGACGTCCGCGAACGCACGATGCGGGCCCGGCGCGGGTCGATCCTCGAGGTGCGCATCGGCGACGGCCAGGGCATCCTCACGCTCACCTTCTTCAACCAGGCCTGGCGGGCGAAGGACCTCGTGCCCGGCGCCCGCGGCATCTTCGCGGGCAAGGTCGGCGACTACCGGGGGCTCCGTCAGCTCGCGCACCCCGACTACGAGCTCTTCGACGCCTCGCACGAG
The DNA here is from genome assembly GCF_014839405.1 of Frigoribacterium sp. CFBP 13605. Taxonomy (NCBI): domain Bacteria; kingdom Bacillati; phylum Actinomycetota; class Actinomycetes; order Micrococcales; family Microbacteriaceae; genus Frigoribacterium; species Frigoribacterium sp. CFBP 13605. The sequence continues at coordinate 3,327 of NZ_JACYNS010000111.1, forward strand.
GCCGTCGCCGGGGTCGGCGACCAGCAGGCCCAGAAGTGGGCGAAGCAGCCCATCCCGATCTACCCGGCCAGCGCCTCCGTGGCGTCCTGGCAGGTGCAGAAGTCGGTCGAGGTGCTGCTCGACGGACTGCCGCCGATCGACGACGCGGTGCCGGCGTCGGTCCGGTCCGAGCTCGACCTCATGCCCGTGTCCGAGGCGTACGAGCGCATCCACCGGCCCGAGAGCGATCGTGACCACCTCACGGCTCGTGACACCCTGCGGTTCGACGAGGCCTTCGTGCTGCAGAGCGCGCTGCTCCAACAGCGGGCCCTCGTGCGTCGATCGGCCGCGACCCCCCGTCGTGCCGCCCCCGACGGCCTGCTCGCCGTCTTCGACGCGGCCCTGCCGTTCGAGCGGACGGGTGACCAGCGCCTGGTCGGCGACGAGATCACCCGCGACCTCGAGGCCGAGGTGCCCATGAACCGCCTCGTGCAGGGCGAGGTCGGCTCGGGCAAGACCCTCGTCGCCCTCCGGGCGATGCTCGCCGTGGCCGAGAGTGGTGGGCAGTCGGCCCTGCTGGCTCCGACCGAGGTGCTCGCGGCTCAGCACCTGCGGTCGATCACGGCCACCCTCGGGCCCGACCTCGCCGCCCGACTGCGCCCGACCCTGCTGACCGGCCAGATGACGGTGGCCCAGCGCAAGAAGGCACTGCTCTCCATCGTCAGCGGGCAGGCGCACGTCGTGGTGGGCACCCACGCACTGATCAGCGAGGCCGTCGAGTTCTTCGACCTCGGCCTCGTCGTCGTCGACGAGCAGCACCGCTTCGGCGTCGACCAGCGCGAGGCGCTCCGCAAGAAGGGTGCCACGCCGCCGCACGTTCTCGTCCTCACGGCGACGCCGATCCCACGCACCGTGGCCATGACGGTCTTCGGCGACCTCGACGTCTCGACCATCGCCGAGCTGCCGAAGGGCCGTCAGCCGATCGAGTCGTTCGTCGTCCCCCTGGCCGACCACCCGACCTGGGGCGGCCGCATCTGGCAACGTTCGGCCGAAGAGGTCGCGAAGGGGCGACAGGTCTTCGTCGTGTGCCCGGCGATCGACGCGGTGACGGCCGAGCCGGGTGACCCGCCCGACGCCGAGGTCGCGCCCGGTGACGACCCCGACGGTGCCGAGCCCTCCGACGCACCGGCGCCGGAACGCGCCAGCGTCGAGGGGGTCATGGCCCGGGTGCCCACCATCCCCGTGCTGCAGGGCCTGCGGGTCGAGCCCCTGCACGGCCGCATGTCGTCCGACGAGAAGGACGACGTCATGCGCCGCTTCGCGGCCGGTGACATCGACGTCCTCGTCGCGACGACGGTCGTCGAGGTGGGGGTCGACGTGCCGAACGCCTCGACCATGGTCGTGCTCGACGCCGACCGCTTCGGCGTCTCGCAGCTCCATCAGCTGCGCGGCCGCGTCGGCCGTGGCGGCCACCCGGGCCTCTGCCTGCTCGTCACCCACGCGGCGGCCGACACCGTGGCCCGCGAGCGGGTCGACGCGGTCGCGGCCACACTCGACGGCTTCGAGCTCGCGCAGGTCGACCTCGACCTGCGCCGAGAGGGCGACGTGCTCGGCAACCTCCAGTCGGGCGGCCGCTCGTCGCTCCGGCTGCTGAGGGTCGCCCGCGACGGCGACCTCATCGGACTCGCCCGCGAGCACGCGGCCGAGGTCCTCGACGCCGATCCCCGCCTGGTCGACCACCCCGCCCTCGCCGCCGCCATCGCGCGGCGCCTCGACGACCGGGGCCGCGAGGCCATGGGCAAGAACTGAGCCGGTGGTGACGCGTGACGCGTCCTCGACCCGGTCCTCGCCCTGGGCATCCGTCCGGGGTCGGCGGGCTACAGTGACCGGATGAGCAGGATCGCCGTCGTCCCGGGTTCGTTCGACCCGGTGACCCTCGGTCACGTGGACGTGATCGCCCGGGCCGCCAACATCTTCGACGAGGTCCACGTCCTCGTGGTGCACAACCCCGAGAAGAGCGCGTTGTTGCCCCTGGCGCAGCGGGTCTCGTTGCTCACCGAGTCGCTCCGGGCGGCGGGGCTGCCCGACACCGTCACGGTGCACAGCTGGAGCGTCGGGTTGCTCGTCGACTACTGCACCGAGGTCGGGGCGAGCGTGCTCGTCAAGGGCATCCGCTCGCAGGTCGACGTCGCCTACGAGACCCCGATGGCGATCATGAACCGCAGTCTGGCCGGTGTCGAGACCGTCTTCCTGCTGCCCGATCCCGCCCACGCGCACGTGTCGAGCTCGCTGGTGCGACAGGTGGCCTCGCTCGGCGGCGACGTGTCGCCCTACGTGCCGGCGGCCGTCGCCGCCTACCTCAGCACGACCTGACCCCGACCCCACCCGACGAGGACGCCGCGATGACCACGACCAACGACCCCACCGTCGAGCCCGCCGCCGTCCGGGCGGCCGGCTCCGGTCCCACGATGTCGCTCGACGAGGTCCAGCAGCGGGCACGGGGCGTCCTCGAGGCCGTGGCCACCGTCATCGACGGCAAGGACGGCGCCATCTCGACGGCGCTCACCGTGTTGCTCGCCGAGGGCCACCTGCTGATCGAGGACGTCCCCGGCGTCGGCAAGACCCAGCTCGCCCGGGCGCTCGCCAAGGCCGTCGACGCGACCGTGACCCGCATCCAGTTCACCCCCGACCTGCTGCCGAGCGACATCACGGGCGTCTCGGTCTACGACCGGCAGAGCGGCGGCTTCGAGTTCAAGCCCGGTCCGGTCTTCGCCAACGTCGTCATCGGCGACGAGATCAACCGTGCCTCGCCGAAGACGCAGTCGGCGCTGCTCGAGAGCCTCGAAGAGCGCCAGGTGACGGTCGACGGCATCACGCATCCCCTCCCGTCGCCCTTCCTCGTCGTGGCCACGCAGAACCCCGTCGAGATGGAGGGCACCTACAACCTGCCCGAGGCCCAGCGCGACCGGTTCATGGCCCGCATCTCGCTGGGGTACCCGGACGCCCGCAGCGAGCTGCGCATGCTGCAGCAACGCGAGCGGGTCAGCCCTCTCGACACCCTGCGCCCGCTGGTGTCGCTCGACGAGCTCACGCGCATGATCGCGGCCGTCCGCACCGTCTACACAGCCCAGGCCGTCGAGGAGTACGCCGTGCGGATCGTCCAGGCGACCCGGGTCCACCCCGACGTGCGGCTCGGGGCCAGTCCCCGCGCGACCCTGCAGCTCATGCGCGCGGCGAAGTCCTGGGCCGCGCTCAACGGCCGCGGCTACGTGGTCCCCGACGACGTCGACGCCCTCTCCGGTCCCGTCCTCGGTCACCGGGTGATCCTCGCCGGTCGAGCCGGTGCCGGTGCCGCCTCGGCGGCCTACGACCTCGTGGCCGAGATCGTCGAGCAGACCGCCGTCCCGCTCGGCGACGCGGCCGACGCGCGCTGAGCATGGGACGGGGTGGGGTCCCCAGGCCGACCGGCCGTGGCGTCGGCGTGCTCGCCGCCGGGGTGCTGGTCGTGCTCGTGGGCTGGCTGCTCCAGGCCCCCGCCCTCGTCTTCGCCGGCACGACCCTGGTCGTGCTCATCGTGGCCGTCACGATCTCCTTGCTGTTCCGGACGGCCGACGTGCGGGTCACCCGTCGCTTCACTCCCGACCGCGGCGTCGCGGGGTGGTCCGCCGTCGAGACGGTCGCGGTCCTCCCTCGTGGGGGGCGGACCTCAGGCACCGTGCGGGTCCGCGAGCAGCTGCCGTTCGGACGATTGTCCGACGCCGAGGCCGCAGCCGTCCTGCTGGTGCCGGGCCGCGCCTCCTCGGCGGTCTTCCGCCACCACGACCTGCCGCGCGGCCGACACCGCATCGGCCCGCTGCACGTCGACCTCGTCGAGTCGTACGGCGTGGCCCGTCGACGGGTCGTGGCCTCCGGCGTGGCGGAGTTCGTCGTGGTGCCCGAGGTCGTCGAGGTGGGACTCGGCCGCGAGTCCCGTGCGCTGGGCGACGGGTCGAGGCGTCAGCGCGAGCACAGCCTGGCCGGCGGCGAGGACGATCCGGTCACCCGCGAGTACCGCCGGGGCGATCCGATGCGACGGGTGCACTGGAAGGCCACGGCACGACACGGCGAGCTCATGGTGCGGCAAGAAGAGCAGCACGGCCTGCCGAGTGCGCGGGTCGTCATCGCCGTCGCGGCCGAGGGATGGCCGGACGCCCGTCCGACCCTGCCCCCGACGAGCAGGGTCGGGGTCAGGGCGGCGACGGCCGCGATTCCTCTCGTCAGCGACGCCTTCGAATGGGCGGTGTCGTTCGCCGCGACGGTCGCGGTCGAGGTGGGCCACGCGGGCTCGGCGACCGTGCTGACGACACCCGGCGGCACGCTCGTCGCCCGGCACGATCCCGACTCGACCACGATGTTCCTCGACGACCTCGCCGACCTGCGGCTCGACGACGCGCCCGGGGCGCCCGCTCCGGCCCCGTCACCCCGCGAGCCCGTCGTGGCGGTCGTCTCCGGGCTGGGCCGACCCGACCTCGACCTGCTCGTCGCCTCGAGGGCCCCCGGGTCGTCGGCGGTCGCGGTCGTCGTCACGGCCGCGCTGCCCCTCGGCGCCGGCCTGACCTCGCGACCCACCCG
>NZ_JACYNS010000112.1:0-7784 GCF_014839405.1 Frigoribacterium sp. CFBP 13605
GTGCGCCGCACGTGCGCTGCGCGTGCGCTGCGCGCGCCGCGCGTGCGCCGCACCGCCGACCGGACGTCGCACCGCCGAATTCGGCGGTGCGACGTCCGGTCCACGGTGCGACAGGTGCAGGAGGCGCGGATTCAGCCGAAGAGGCGCGTCGCGATCGAGCCGATCAGGTCGTCCGTCGGCACGTTCGTCTGGTCGACGGTGACGACGACGTCGTCGCGCAGCCAGTAGGTCTGCGCGCGGTCCACCGGGTACAGCGGGTCGGGCGTCACGAGCTGGCAGCTGCGCCCCTCGTGGACCGAGGTGCAGGTGTAGCCCTGCGAGGCGAGACCGTCGAGGGCCGCGGCGCCGGCGGCGGGCTCGAGGTGGCCCATCGCGACCGAGATGCCCGAGACGTCGGCCCGCGGATCGCGCCAGAGGCAGGACAGCTCGGTCGCCGCCCCGACGACGTCACGAGCGCCGGCTCCGGCGGGCGGGGTGGTCGGGGTGACCACGCCCGAGCTGGTGCCCGAGCCGCCGAACTCGACCGGGTTGAGCCGGGTGTCGCCGAAGGTCGAGGCGTAGGTGGCCTGGTCGACGATGTCGGTGCAGTCGACCGGGAGGGCGACCGGGCCGGCGGTCTCGGTGGGCGCGGGCGCGGGGGCGGGCGTGGTGGTGGCCGTGCCGGTGGCCGAGGACGGCGTCGCCGAGCTCTCGGACGGACTCGGAGTCGCGTCGTCGGCGCCGCCCGTGCAGCCTGCGGTCAGCACCAGGATCAGGCAGGCCGTGGCCCCCGTGCCGATCGCGGCGCGCATCGTCGTCGTGCTCTTCATGGTCGTGCCCTCCTGGTCGTCGGGTCGTCCCCCCGGCAGTCGTTCTCGACGCTACAGACCGGTCCGGCCCGAGCACTCGTCCCGGAGGATGAGGTCGGGCCGGCCAGGGTCACGATCGCGTCACGAGGCGTCAGTCGTCGAGATGCGCCAGGGCGTAGTCGGCCTCCTCGGCGGTGAACTGTTCGCCGTACTCGCTGACGAGCTGGTTGCGCAGCACGTCGCCCGTCATGCCGTCCGCCGCGTAGGCCTTGGCCTTGCGGACGGCGTTGGCCTGCCAGTCGGCGTCGACCGTGTCGACCGCGTACTGCGCCGCGGCCTCGGAGGCGCCGCCGGCCACGAGCTTCGCGTAGGTCTCGAGCTTGCTGCTGCCGAGGCCGTTCGCGATGGTCTCGGCGTCCGCCAGGGCCTCCGAGTGGTCGGCCGGCACGTCGGCGGCCGCCGACGACGGCGTGGCCGACGGGGTGGGCGCGGGCGTCGACGAGGTGCGGACGGGGGCGGGCTCGGAGGTGGCGGTCACGGCCGGGTCGTCCTGCTGCACGCTGTCGATCGCCGCGCCGAGGCCGACGGCGACGACGATGGACACGATGGTGGCGACGGCTCCCAGGCCGAGGCCGATCCACGCCATGACCTTCGACTGGTGCCGCAGCAGCGCGATGATGCCGAGCACCACGGCGGCGAGTCCGACGATCGTGCCCACCACGGGCACGAGGCCGAGCAGGAACGCGACGACGCCCACGACGAGGGCGGCGATCGCGAGCCCGATCGGGCGGCCCGGTCGCGGCGGCGGGGTCGACGTCCCCGTCGCGGGGTAGGAGGTGGTCGGCTGGTCGGCGGAGGGGCGTCGCTCGTCGGAGCCGCCCCCCAGCGGGCTCTCGGTGGTCATGCTCCGAGCCTGCCAGGTGGCGGACAGACGGGTTCACCCCCGAACGGGGCGCGTCGGCGGGCCGGGGGACGCCAGGCGCGTCGCCCGGCCCGGGTGCGAGACTGGTCGGCAACGACACGGCCGTCACCGACGACGGCGCACGGCGGGCCGCACGACGCTCGCCCCACCAGAGAGGGTGGCCGATGGGCACGCAGCACGAGCAGGCGTCCGAGCACGCACACGACGCCGGGGCGACGACCGACGAGAGCGGCGGGAGCGACGCGACCCGCGCCTCCTCGTCCGGGGTCACGGACGGTCGAGACGGACCGGCCGCCCCGACCGCCGACCTCGTCGTGCACACGGTGCGCGTGCACCGCAGCGACCAGCCGTTGGCCCGCGCGGACGAGCTCGCGTGGCGCCTCGCCGCGCTCGCGACCGACGACGCACCCGTCGACGACGACGTGACCGAGATGGTGATCAACCGCCTGATCGACAACGCCGCCGTCTCGGCGGCGTCGCTGCTGCGCGCGCCGGTCGCCGTCGCGCGCGACCAGGCGCTCGCGCATCCGCCGACCACCGGAGGCGCGGGCTCGCAGGTCACGGGCGTCGCGCCCGAGCACCCCGTCTCGCCCGAGTGGGCCGCCTGGTCGAACGGGGTCGCCGTGCGCGAACTCGACTTCCACGACACGTTCCTCGCGGCGGAGTACTCGCACCCCGGCGACAACATTCCGGCGATGGTCGCCGTGGCACAGCACCGCGGACTCGACGGTGCGGCCCTGCTGCGCGGCATCGTGACCGGCTACGAGGTGCAGGTCGACCTCGTCCGGGCGATCAGCCTGCACGCCCACAAGATCGACCACGTCGCCCACCTCGGTCCGTCGGTCGCGGCCGGCCTGGGTACGATGCTCGGGCTCTCGACCGAGGTGGTGCACCAGGCGATCGGGCAGGCGCTGCACACGACGACGGCCACGCGGCAGTCGCGCAAGGGCGCGATCTCGTCGTGGAAGGCCTACGCCCCGGCCTACGCCGGCAAGGCCGCGGTCGAGGCCGTCGACCGCGCGATGCGCGGCCAGGGCAGCCCCGCCCCGATCTACGAGGGCGAGGACGGCGTGATCGCCCGGCTGCTCGACGGACCCGGGGCGTCGTACGACGTGCCCCTGCCGGCGCCGGGTGCGTCCAAGCGGGGCATCCTCGACACGTACACGAAGGAGCACTCGGCCGAGTACCAGGCCCAGGCCTGGATCGACCTCGCCCGGCGGCTCGGCTGCGCGCACCCCGCCCTCCGCGACCCGGCGCAGGTGCGCGGCATCGTGCTGCACACCAGCCACCACACGCACGTCGTCATCGGCTCGGGGGCGGGCGACCCGCAGAAGTACGACCCCACGGCCAGCCGCGAGACGCTCGACCACTCCATCCCCTACATCGTCGCCGTCGCCCTGCAGGACGGCGAATGGCACCACGAGCGCAGCTACGCCCCGGCCCGGGCGCAGCGTCCCGACACCGTCGAGCTGTGGCAGCGCATCACCACGGCGGAGGACCCCGCCTGGACGGCCCGCTACCACTCGACCGACCCCGCCGAGAAGGCGTTCGGCGGCCGCATCGAGGTCGAGTTCGTCGACGGCACGACCCTCGTCGACGAGATCGCCGTCGCCGACGCCCACCCCCTGGGGGCGCGGCCCTTCGGACGCGAGGACTACGTGCGCAAGTTCCGCACGCTGGCCGAGGGCGTGCTGCCCGACGCCGAGGTCGAGCGGTTCGTCGACCTGGCCACGCGCCTCCCCTCGTTGACGGCGGCCGAGGTGCGGCAGCTGGGCATCGTCGCTCCCGACGCCCTCGCGGGTGCCGCCGCCCAGCCGGGCGGGCTCTTCTGATGCTGTACTCGACGGTGTCGCCGGCCGACAAGCGTGCGGCGTTCCGGGCCGGGCTGGCCGACGAGCGCACCCTGGTCTTCCCCGGGGCGTTCACGCCGCTCACCGCACGCCTGATCGAGCAGAAGGGCTTCGACGGCGTCTACGTGTCGGGCGCCGTGATGGCCAACGAGCTCGGGCTGCCCGACATCGGGCTCACCACGCTCACCGAGGTCGCCACGCGGGCCGGCCAGATCGCGTCGATGACCGACCTGCCCGTGCTCGTCGACGCCGACACCGGGTTCGGCGAGCCGATGAACGTCGCCCGCACCGTCCAGGCGCTCGAGGCCGCCGGTGTGGCCGGGCTGCACGTCGAGGACCAGGTCAACCCAAAGCGCTGCGGCCATCTCGACGGCAAGCAGGTCGTGGACGCGGCGACGGCGGCCGGTCGCATCCGGGCCGCGGTCGACGCGCGCCGCGACCCGTCGCTCGTGATCATGGCGCGCACGGACGTCCGGGCGCTCGACGGGCTCGAGGCCGCGGTCGACCGGGCCCGGGCCCTGGTCGACGCGGGGGCCGACGCGATCTTCGCCGAGGCGATGGCCGACCTCGGCGAGTTCGAGGCGATCTGCTCGGCGCTCGACGTGCCCGTGCTCGCCAACATGACCGAGTTCGGCAAGAGCGCCCTCTTCACGCACCAGCAGCTGCACGACGTGGGCGTGAGCATGGTGATCCACCCGGTGTCGCTGATGCGTGCCGCGATGGGGGCGGCGTCCCGGGCGCTCGACGCGCTCGTGGCCGACGGGTCGCTCGACTCGCAGGTGCCGACGATGCAGACCCGTGCCGAGCTCTACGAGCTGATCGACTACCCCGGCTACGCCCGCTTCGACGCCGGCGTCTACGACTTCACGCTGGAGGGCTGAGGTCGGGCGCCGGTGCCGGACGCCGCCGAGTGGACAGCGCGCCGCGTCATGCGGCGGCGCGCTGTCCACTCGGCGGTTCTCGGTGCGCATAGGTCGTCTCGTCGACATGACGCGGTGGGTGGGCGGTCGTCCACAGCGAAGTTCTGGAGGCGCGGCCGGGTCCGATCGACGGGCGAGCATCGAGGGATGGACGACGACCTCCCCGATCTGATCTTCTCCGCCACGCCGGGTGCGCAGTCCCGTGAGGCGCGCGCCCTGCGACGCGACGCCGCCGCGGGACGTCTCGTGCGCGTCCAACGGGGCGTCTACGTGGCGACGGAGGACTGGGGCCGACTGAGGCCCTGGCGTCGCCACGTCGTCCGGGTGCGGGCCGCCGTGTCCGCGCTCCCCGCCGACTGCGTCGTGTCCCACGGCTCGGCCGTCGCCGTGCACGGGCTGCCGAGCGTCCAGGGCGACCCGCGCCGGGTGCACGTGATCGACCGACGTCGGGCCTCGACCCAGTGCACGCCGGTCCTCGTCAAGCACGGGGCCGGTCTCGAGGACGACGAGATCGAGTCGGTGGGCGACCTGCTGGTCACGAGTGAGCTGCGCACCGCCTTCGACGTCGCGAGGTCATCCGGGTTCGACGACGGCGTCCTCTGTCTCGACGGCGTGATGCGTCGTCGGCTCTTGGTCGAGAGTCGGCTTCCGAGGGCCGCCGAGATGCGCACCCGAGTCGACGATCTGCGTGACGAGTTCCGGCTCCGGTTCGGGGCGATGGCCGACGGCGTGGTCGGACGGCGGGGTGAGCTGGCACTCGGGCGAGCGATCTCGTTCGCCACGCCCCTGTCCGAGAACGGCGGGGAGTCGCTCGTGCGGGTCGCGTTGCATCGGCTCGGTGCGCCTCAGCCGATCCTGCAAGAGGAGTTCTTCGACGCCCGGGGATTCGTCGGACGATGCGACTTCTTCTTCGAAGGGTTCGGGTTCGTGCTCGAGTTCGACGGTTTCGGCAAGTACTCGGACCCTCGCTTGCTCGCGGGCTCGTCCCCGGCCGAGGTCGTGCGCCGTGAGAAGAAGCGCGAGGCTCGATTGTTGGGCACGGGGCGGGTCCGACGCATCGAGAGATGTGACATCGACGACGCGCTCGATCCGCGACGGCTGGCGGCGATCGTGCGCCGTGGCGGGGTGCCGCTGCGGTCGGGCCGCACCTCGGCGTCGTGGTCGTGAGGGTGCGCTATTCGCACAGCGTCGTCGGCGCCGCGGCAGCGAACCGTCGAATGGACAAGGCGCCGTGTCGCGCGGCGGCGTCGTGTCCACTCGGCGGTGCGGAGCGGTGTTGAGCGGTGCGTAGCGGTGCAAAGCACTGCAAAGCGGTGCGGTGGGGTTGGTTGGGGCGGACTAGGCGAGGTCGGCGAACAGGGCGCTGACGAACTCGGTGCGCTCGACCATGCCGTGCACGCTGATCCACTCGTGTCGGGCATGCGCTCCGCCGCCGACGCCGCCGACCCCGTCGAGCACGGCCAGGCCCAGTGCGGCGGCGAAGTTGCCGTCGCTGGCGCCGCCGACCGACACCTCGCGCAACTCGAAGCCGAGCGAGGTGGCGACCCGGGCGGCGCGTTCGTACAGCGCGCCGGTCGCGACCGAGCGCTCCATCGGCGGGCGGTTCCAGCCGCCGGTGACCTTCAGCGTCGCGGCCGGATCGTGCGCCGCGAGCCCGGCGAACACCCGCTCGATGCGCTCGGCCTCGGTCGACGAGGTGACGCGCACGTCGACCATCGCGCGGGCGTAGCCGGCCTTGACGTTGGTCCGGGTGCCGCCCTGCAGCACTCCCACGTTCAGCGAGGTGCCCGCCTCGACGTCGGCGGCCGCGTGCAGGGCCAGGACGACGCGGGCGATCTCGTCGACGGCGCTCGCACCGGAGCGCGGGTGCAGGCCGGCGTGCACCTCGACCCCGAAGGCCTCGACCTCGAAGATGCCGACGCCCTTGCGGGCGGTCTTGACGGCACCGTCGGCGGCGGACTCGAAGACGAACACCGCGCCTCCTCGTCCGACCTCGCGCTCGATCGCCTCGCGCGAGGCGATGCTGCCGACCTCCTCGTCGCCGTTGAGCAGCAGGCGCACGTTCGGACGCGGCAGCCCCAGGCGGTCGCCGATCGCGAGGGCGTTGCCGAGCTGGATCAGCCCGGACTTCATGTCGAAGACGCCCGGGCCGGTCATGCGGTCGCCCTCGACCGTGACGGGCCACCCGGCCAGCGTCCCCTCGGACCAGACCGTGTCGTAGTGGCACAGGGCCGACACCCACTCGGTCGAGCCCGACGGCGACGGGTAGTCGAGGGTCACCGTGTCGCCGTAGCCCTCGACGACGTGCACCCGGCGCTCGGCCGGCGGGCCGACGGTCTCGCCGAGCCAGGTCTCGATCCAGCGGAGCCCCGCCTCGAGCAGGTCGACGTCGTCGGACGGCGTCTCGAGGCTCGCGTAGGTCGTCAGGTCGGCCACCATCGCGTCGAGGCGGGCCTCGACCTCGCGACGGAGGGCGGTGACCTGGTCGGGCTGCAGGGCGTCGTGGCTCACGGTCTCGCTCTCGTCGGGCCCGCCACGGTGTGCGGGCATCTGACCATCTCACTCCCGTGGGCGGGGCGGCGACCGGTGGGGAGGCGCGGCGCGGGACCCGAGGAGGCGCGGCGCGGGACCCGAGGAGGCGCGGTCGGCTCTGTCGGAGGCCCCCGATACAGTCGGGGGCACCGACTCCGGCACCCGTTGCCGCACCGACCGCGACATCCACGAGAGGGGCCCCGTGCGCATCCTGCACACCAGCGACTGGCACCTGGGGCGCACGCTGCACGGGGTCGACCTGCACGAGCCTCAGCAGGCCTTCGTCGACCACCTGGTGGGGCTCGTGGTCGAACGGTCGATCGACGTCGTGGTGGTCGCGGGCGACGTGTACGACCGGGCCGTCCCCGCGGTGCCCAGCGTGCGCCTCCTCGGCCGGGCCCTCGCGGGCCTGACCGAGCACGCCACCGTGATCGTCACGCCGGGCAACCACGACTCGGCGGTGCGTCTGGGGTTCGCGGCCGAGCTGATGCGCCCGGGCCTGCACCTGCGGGCGTCGGTCGACCTGCTCGACGAGCCCGTCGTCGTCGACGACCCGGAGGGGCCGGTCGCCTTCTACGGGCTGCCCTACCTCGACCCCGACAGCGTCCGCAGGTCCCTGGCACCGGCGGGAGCCGACGAGCCGTTGCCCCGGTCGCACGCGGCCGTCGTGGGTGCGGCGATGCAGCGGGTGCGCGACGACCTCGCCGGGCGACCCGGCACCCGGTCGGTCGTGGTGGCGCACGCGTTCGTCGTGGCGGGGCCCGCAGCCGAC
>NZ_JACYNS010000113.1:0-7669 GCF_014839405.1 Frigoribacterium sp. CFBP 13605
CGACGGAGCCGCGGTCGCCGAGGGGCTCGCCCCCGCCCCCGGGGCCGGCGTCACCGTCGGTGCGACCACCCCGGGTGACGCGCACCCGGCGAGGGCCAGCACGACGCCGACGACGACCACCGGGCGGAGGGAGCGGAGCACGTCAGGCTCGGGCCGCGCGCTGACGACGGGTCAGGACGTACGCACCCGCACCGAGCAGGGCGAGGGCCCCGGCGCCACCGGCCGCGAGGCCGAGACCGCCGGCCGACGCGCTCTCGGCGGCCGCGCCTCCGAGTCCGGTGTCGACGCCACCGACGGGCACCTGCGTCAGCTGGCCGCGGACGACGCCGGCCGCGAACGTGGCCGTGTGCGAGTCGCCCGTGAAGCCGGCCGGGTTTGCCTCGAGCTGCTTCAGGCTGAAGCCGGTGCCCGTGTCGGCCCCGGCGGCGCTCATGACGCCGGTCGTGAAGGGCCCCTGCAGGCAGCCGCTGCTCGTGCGCGTGCCGTCACCGCGGTCGACCGGGTTCGGGAACGCGATGCGCGGCGGGCCGGCCTGGCCCTTCGCCGCCTCGTGGATGTGCGTCGCGGTCTTCGCCGGGCTCTGGTACTCGCCCGTGACGCCGCGCAGGGTGATGTCGTAGCAGATCACCTCGGTGTCGCTGTTGACGCGGAAGTCGAACGTCCCCGTGGCACCGGCCTCGCCCGGGGTGGCGACCCCGTCGTTGTTGATCACCTGGTCGGGCGTCGCCATCACCGTGTAGGCGCTGGTGAAGGTCGCGGGCTCGGGCACCTCGGTCTCGGCGAACGCGGGCGTCACGCCGAACAGGGTGACGGCGGTGGCGGCGGCGCCACCGATCGTCAGGGTGCGGATGGCGGTCTTCTTGGTCGTGCGCGTCATCTTCGGCATGCTCCGGGTCCTCTCGACGGGGCGGCGCCCGGGCGGGTGCCGCTCGACAGGGCCTACGTCGTCGGGCCTCGATGCGTTCACCGGGTGCCGAGAAAGTTTTCTCGACGGTGCGGTGAACGCCGGAGGCGCAGCGGACGTAGACCCCGTCGGCATCCGCGAACGGCGTGGATAGGCTGGAGGGCAGGCGGATGATCGCCGTCATGGGTCGCGCGGGGCCCGTCCCGGGCCGCGTCGCAGATCGGAGCCCGATGAGCGAGGGGTCGTCCGGTCTCGACGTCCGGGCCGCGTTCGTCGAACACGGCTCGTCGCTGCTCGGTTTCGCCGTCAACGCCCTCCGCGACCGGGCGCTCGCCGAGGACTGCGTGCAAGAGACCTTCGTGCGGGCCTGGCGCGCCCGCGACTCGTTCGACGCCGACCGCGGCAGCGTCCGCACCTGGCTGTTCGCGATCGAACGCCGCGTCGTGCTCGACGTGTACCGGGCACGCACGCGCACGCCGTCGGTCGTGCCGCTCGAGCACGCCCCCGACCCCGTGGCGACCGTCGCCGACCCGCTCGAGCGCCTGGGCATGGCCGAGGGGCTCGCCCGCCTGAGCGACGACCACCGGGCGGCCGTGGTGGCCGTCCACCTCGAGGGCCTGAGCTACCGCGAGGTCTCCGAGCGCACGGGCGTGCCCGTCGCGACCCTCCGCACCCGCGTGTTCCACGCGCTGCGTGCCCTCCGCACCCACCTCGACGACCAGGAGACGACCGATGACTGACCGCACGCCAGGGGTGGGGGCCGGTGACGGTACCGGTGCCGGTGCCGGTGCCGGGGACGGCGGGGGCGCCGACGGTGTCGGGGGCTCCGACGCCCGTCGTGACGAGTTGACGGCCGCGGCGCTCGCGGACGACCTCTCGCCGAGCGAACGCGTCGAGTTCGACGCGTTGCGGGCCGCCGACCCGTCGATCGACGCCGACTTGGCGTCGCTGGGCGTCGTCGTCGGAGGGCTCTCGGACTTGGGTCGCTGGGACGAGGTCGCCCCGAGCGACGGACTCCGCGAGCGCGTCCACGCCGTCGCACGGGCCGGAGACGACCCGGCCGCCGGGCGGGCAACCGATGACGGCATCGCCTCGGACGTCGGCACCGCCTCCGATGCCGGCATCCTGTCCGGCGCCGGCACGACGGGGGACGACCCGACGCTCCCGCGCATCGGTCCGCACGTCGCCACCGCCCGCTCGGGCCGGGGCCGTCGCCCGCTGCTGATCTCCGTCGCCGCCGCCGCATGCCTGGCGATCGGGGCCGGGGGCGGAGTCCTGCTCGCGATGCCTCGCGACACGGTGGTGGCCGGCCCGGCCGGGACCCTCGGCGCCGTCGAGCACGTGGACTTCGTCGGTCAGCCCGCCGGGGTCGACCTCGACGGGGACCTCGTCGCCCACACCTGGGGCACCGAGACCGTCCTCAGCATCGACGGCCTGCCGACGGGCTCGGCGTTCACGGTCGTGGTGGTCGGGGGCGACGGGCGTGAGTACGAGTCCGGTGCGTTCCTCGGGTCGGACGTGCGCGTCGACTGTCGGTTGAACGCCGCCGTGCTGCGGCCCGACGTGGCGTCCGTCGAGATCCGTGCCGCGGACGGCCACGACATCGCCGTCGCGTCGGTGCCCCCGGTCGCGAGTTGAGCCGCGCCTCCCGGCCGTGCCGACTCGCGCCTCCTGCTCTCGTCCGTCGAGTTGTCACGACGTGCCGCTCACCTCGGGACGTGAGCCGCGAGTCGTGATGTCTCGGCGGGGTCAGACGACGGTCAAGGAGGCGCGGGTCGCCTCGATCGTCGCGAGCAACGACCTCGAGTCGGCCAGCGAGTGCAGAGGCGAGTCGCGCAGCCCGGCATCGACGTAGGACGACAGGGCCGTCGCCTGGTAGGCCAGGCCCTGGCGGCCGGTCGGGACGGTCGGGTCGCTCCAGACGGCCGAGCCGCGGCCCGTTGTCAGCTCGAACGTCGCCGGGAAGACCAGGTTCTGCAGGGTGCGGATCGAGCCGGTCGTGCCCGAGATCGTGCCGAGTCCGGGCGAGGTCGTGAGCAGGCTGGTCGCCGCGGTGGCCAGCACCCCGTCGGCCGTGCGGGTGACGACGGCCGCGTCGAGGTCGACGCCGTCGGCCCGGGTCGAGCCGGTGGCGTGCCACTCGACGGGGTGACCGGTGGCGAACTGGGTGAACCAGAAGGCGTAGACGCCGATGTCGAGCAGGGCGCCGCCGCCGAGGGCCGGGTCCGTCATGCGTCCGCCGGCCGAGAGGTCGTTCGCCCAGGCGACGTCGGCGGTCGCCAGTCGCACGTCTCCGATCGCCCCCTCGGCGAGCAGTTCGGCGATGACGGTGGTGTGCGGCAGGTAGCGCGTCCACAGCGCCTCCATCGCGAGGACCCCCGCGGCGCTCGCCGCGGCCACGATCTCGTCGGCTTCGGCCGTGCTGGTCGCCATCGGCTTCTCGATCAGGACGTGCTTCCCGGCACGGATCGCGGTCAGGGCGTCCGGCAGGTGCCGGGTGTGAGGCGTGGCCACGTAGACGACGTCGACGTCGGGGGAGGCGACCAGCGCCTCCGCGTCCCCGTAGGCGGTGTCGACGCCGTGGGCGCGGGCGAACGCCTCGGCCCGGTCGAGGCTGCGCGAGGCCACGGCGACCACGCGCTGGTCGGTGTGCGCGTGCAGGGCGTCGGTGAAGTCGCCGGCGATCTCGCCCGGGCCGATCACGCCCCAGCGGAGGACCGGCCCGCCCCGCAACGGGACGGCCGTCGAAGCGGGGAAGCTCGGGGTGCTCTGGGTCTGCGGGGACATGCGTTCTCCTCGGGGTCACGTCGTCGTGGGTGCATCCATCTTCGCGGGTGTGGGTGTGGGTGCGGGCGGCTGCCAGTGTGCGTGTGCGTGTGCGTGTGCGGCTGCGGGTGTCTGACGGTCGCCCCTCGCCCTCACTCGTGTTCGGCGAACCGCCCGATGCCGATCACGTCGAGCAAGCGCAGCTTGGCGTCGTCGTCGGACCCGGGCGTCGCCGTCAGCACGAGGAGCGTCTGCGACTGGTCCTCGGTGAAGAGGGCCTGGCAGTCCACCTCGATGCGGCCGAGCTCGGGATGCAACAGCGTCTTGCGGTCGTCGAAACGTTGGTGGACCGCGTGACGGCTCCAGATCGTCGCGAACTCGTCGCTCGAGGCGAGCAGCGCCTCCACCAGTTCGCGCGGTCGCCCGCGGCCGCCCGCCAGGCTGAGCGCCGCCCGCAGCCCGGACGCCTGCAGCTCGAGCTGGTGCGCGTGGTCCTCGACCGGGTAGGAGGCGCGCTCGGCCGGGTCGGTGAACCACCGGTGGAACGCGCTGCGGTCGAGACCCTCGTGCCTCATCTGGTCGCCGAGCAGGGCGACCGCGAGCCGGTTCTGCGCGAGCGTCTCGGCCAGGTCGCTGAGGACGAGCGCGGGGGTGTCGTCCAGACGGTCGAGCACCCGCAGCAGGGCGGGACTGACGTGGTCGCCGCCGCGTGTGCGGCGCGGCGGGTGGTGACCGGTCAGGCGGTAGAGATGGTCGCGCTCGTCGAGGCTCAGCCGCAGCGCCCGGGTGAGCGCGACCAGCATCTGCTCGGACGGTTGGGGGCCGCGCTGCTGCTCGAGCCGCGCGTAGTAGTCGGTCGACATGCCGACGAGCCCCGCCACCTCTTCACGACGCAGTCCCGCGGTTCGCCGACGCACGCCCTCGGGCAGCCCGACGTCGGACGGCCGCAGCGCCTCGCGGCGGTGGCGGAGGAAGTCGGCGAGTTCGGCGCGGTCCATCGCCCCATGCTGTCAGCCCCGTCGCTCGCCGACCAGGGAGTGGCGATCCCTGGACGAGCGCTCTCTGCCGCCTCGCGCCTCCCCGGGTCAGAGTGGGGTCGTCGCCCCGACCACCCTCGGCGCGGCGACGACCACCGGCCGCGCCGAGCGCGGCACACCCGAAGGAGCAACCGTGAAGATCAGCGGCAACACCGTGTTCATCCCCGGAGCCACGTCCGGCATCGGCCTGGGCCTCGCCCTGCGCCTGCAGGCCGCCGGCAACACCGTCGTCGTGGCGGGCCGACGCCGGGCCCTGCTCGACCAGATCGTCCGCGACCACCCGGGCCTCGAGGCCGTCGAGCTGGACACCACCGACCCGCAGGCCGTCGTCGACGTCTCGGCCGAGGTGCAACGCCGCTGGCCCGAGACCAACGTCGTGGTCGCGATGGCCGGCATCATGCAGACCGAGGACGTCACGACAGGTGAGTTCCTCCCGACCGCCGAGGCGATCGTCACGACGAACCTGCTCGGGCCGATCCGCCTGATCGCCGCGTGGACGTCGTTCCTGCAGTCACGGCCGGCGGCGTCGATCGTGACCGTGTCGTCCGGGCTCGCGAGCGTGCCGCTGCCGATCACGCCGACCTACAACGCGACCAAGGCGGCGATCCACTCGTTCAGCGAGGGCATCCGCGTGCAGCTCGCCGGCACGAGCGTCCAGGTCGTCGAACTCGTGCCGCCGGCCGTGCAGACCACCCTGCTCGGCCAGCAGGACGACCCGTCGGCCATGCCGCTCGACGAGTACCTCGACGAGACCATGGCGCTGCTCGAGGCACAGCCCGACGCCCACGAGATCCTGGTCGAGCGGGTCAAGTTCCTGCGCAACGCCGAGGCCGAGGGGCGCTACGACGAGGTGCTGGCGCGGCTCAGCGGTCACTGAGGCGGGCTGGGGGCCGCACCCTAGGCTGGGTGGATGAGCACATGGGGTGACTGGGGTCCGGCGGTGGTGGCGATCGTCGTGGCGGTCGTGTACCTCGTGATCGTCGTCAGCATCGTGCGTGCCGTCCGACGGCGTGCCGACACGACGCAGCTCGAGCGCACGGTCTGGACGGTCGCCGCCGTCCTCTTCCCGCTCGGTGCCGGTGCGGTCTGGCTGCTGCTCGGGCCGCACCCGCTCGGGCTGCGCATCGACCACGAGCACGACTGAGCCGGACCCGGCCGGGTGTCGGCGGCCGCACCTAGCCTGCGGGGGTGACCAGCCCGACGCCCCGACCCGACGACACCTGCCGAGGAGGCACGGGGCGGCTCGGCGGCGACTCCTGCGGTGGTCCGGTCGACCCGTCCTCACCCGTGCCGCTCTGTGACCGGCACCTAGCGCTCGCTGTCGACTGGGCCGCCTCGCTCGAGGGGTCGGGCGAGGGAGTGACCGACCTGCTGCCGTCCCCCTGCCTCGCCTGCGGGTCGCGGCTCGGCGTGCACTGGCCGTCGGGGTGGCTCTGCGCCGTCTGCGAGTGGCGTCCGGGCGACGTGCCCGACGGCGAGCTCGGGGTCGTGCGGGTCGACGTCGTCTACTACATCCGCTTCGAGGACCGCATCAAGATCGGCACCTCGTCGAATCCCCGACAGCGACTGGGGACGCTCTGGCACGACGAACTCCTGGCCTTCGAGCGTGGCGACCGCCTGGTCGAGCGACGACGGCACGGCCAGTTCGCGGCGTCCCGGTTCGGTCGCACCGAATGGTTCGCCCGGAGTGCCGAGCTCGACGCCCATGTCGCGGCGCTCGCCGAGGGCATCGACGACCCGTGGCAGCGCTACGCCCGCTGGCGCAGCGAGGCGCTGGCCCTCCGCGGCTGAGTCCGCCTCGCATGGCTGGCCCACCTGGCCCGGCCGGCCCGCCTGGCCTGGCTGGCGCGCCTGGCCTGGCCTGGCTTGACTGGTTGGTCCGCCTGGCCTGGCTGGCGCGGCTGGCTCGGCTGCAGGTTCGTCCGGGGGTCGCGTCACACCACGTTCTGAACGTCGCACCGTGTTTCGTGCAGCGCACCGCGACGAGATCGGGTGCCGTGCACGAAACGCGGTGCGGTGTCGTGGTCCCGCCCGCCCGCCCGCCCGGCCCTGCCGCCCGGGGGCGCGCTAGACTCAGCGGCGCAGGTAGGCGTCGACGAGCAGCGGGCCGCGGATGTCACGCAGCTCGTCGAGCAGCAGGGGCACCGTCTGCCGCGTCAGCCCCGAGAGTTGCAGGTCGTGGGGGCCGAGCGGGGGCAGCTTTCCGGTCCGGAGCCGCACGACCTCCCAGCCGGCGGCCCGCAGCGCGGCGTCCTTGCGGCGGTCGGCGGTCTCGCGGTGCCCGACGTGCTCGAGCCCGTGCCGCCCGGTCGAGTCGTACTCGATCGCGACCCGCAGCTCGCTCAGCACGATGTCGGGCCACACCTCGACGTGGTCGAAGAACGGACGCCCGACCCGCACCGCGTTCAGACCGGGCTCGAACTCGAGCCGGGCCGTCAGTCCGGCTCGCAGCTCGGCCTCGACCGCCGACGCCGGCTTCGGGGCACACGCGCTGACGAAAGGCGTACCGGTCGGCAGGGCCGGCGTCTTGTCGCACACCGGCCGGGAGGCGCGGGTCGGCCGAGGGGCGCGGGCCGGCCGGGAGGAGCGCTCGGTGCGGGAGCCACTGATGGCCGGGGAGGCGAGCTCGGTGCTGGAGGCGCCGGTGGGCGGGGAGGCATGCTCGGTGCGGGAGGCGCCGGTGGACGGCGAGACACGCTCGGTGCGGATGTCGTTGACCAGCGGCGAGGTGGGGGAGGCGCGGGAGGGCTCGGGACTGCGGCTCGCCTCCGCGCGCGGCGTCGTCGACGGCAGACCCGTGCTCGAGCCGCGGCGACGCCGGGGCGGGGGTGACGGGGCCGCCGATACCGCGCCTCCTGCGGTCTGGGCCACCCAGGCCTGGCCGGACGCCGTCCCGGCATCGCCCGGTGCCGGCCGGGCCTGGCCCGGTGCGCTCGCGCCCTGCGCCGGCATGCCCTCGGCC
>NZ_JACYNS010000114.1:0-7517 GCF_014839405.1 Frigoribacterium sp. CFBP 13605
GAGGCGCCACCGCGGGGAGCGGCGTCGCGGCGGGCGCCGTCGCGGCCACCCTGGCGGCCGCCGTCACGCGAGCCACCCGGACGACCGGCACCGGCACCGGCGCGACCGGCGTCGGAACCGCGACCCGCGCCTCCTTGGCTGGGGCGACCCGAACGGTCCTGGCGGGCGATGGGGTTGCCCTGCGAGTCCTGACGGGCGGCGCGCTTGCGCTGGGCGTTCGCGCCCTGCGAGCGTCCGCCGCCACCCTGCTGCTGGACGGCAGCCTTGGGCGAGGGCTTGACGTAGGCGGCGACCTGGCCGACGAGGGCGTCGACCTCGGGCGAGTTCGGCGTCACGGCGGTGATGGTCGGGCGGATGTCCGCCTTCTTCATCAGCTGGGCGACGTCGCGCTTCTGGCTGGGGATGACGAGGGTGACGACGTCGCCCTCGGCTCCGGCGCGGGCGGTGCGGCCCGAGCGGTGCAGGTACGCCTTGTGCTCGGTCGGCGGGTCGACGTGGATGACCAGCTCGATGTCGTCGACGTGCACGCCACGGGCGGCGACGTCGGTGGCGACGAGCACGCGGGCCGAACCGTCCTGGAAGGCGGCGAGGTTGCGGTCGCGCTGCGGCTGCGACAGGTTGCCGTGCAGGTCGACCGAGGGGATGCCCGACTCGGTGAGCTTCTTGGCGAGCTTCTTCGCGTGGTGCTTGGTGCGCATAAAGAGGATGCGACGGCCCTGGCCGCTCGCGAGCTTCTGGATGAGCGCGTTCTTGCTGTCGACGTCGGGCGTCTCGAAGACGTGGTGGGTCATCTTGGCGACGGGCGAGTTGGCCTCGTCGACCGAGTGCAGCACCTCGTTGTGGAGGAACTGCTTGACCAGCTTGTCCACGCCGTTGTCGAGGGTGGCGCTGAAGAGGAGGCGCTGGCCGTCGTTCGGGGTGGCCTTGAGGATGCGCGTGACGCCGGGCAGGAAGCCCAGGTCGGCCATGTGGTCGGCCTCGTCGAGCACGGTGATCTCGATGGCGTCGAGCTTGACGAAGCCCTGCTTCATGAGGTCTTCGAGGCGGCCGGGGCAGGCGATGATGATGTCGACGCCGGCCTTGAGGGCCTGCACCTGACGGTTCTGCGAGACGCCGCCGAAGATCGTGGTGGTGCGCATGCCGTAGGCCTCGGCGAGCGGGGCGAGGACGGCGTCGATCTGCGTGGCGAGCTCGCGGGTGGGGGCGAGGACGAGGCCGAGGGGGCGACCGGCGCGACGGTTGCCGCCGGCCAGCTTGCCGCCGAGGCGTGCGGCCATGGGGATGGAGAAGGCGAGGGTCTTGCCCGAGCCGGTCTTGCCGCGGCCGAGGACGTCGCGACCGCCGAGCGTGTCGGGCAGCGTGTCGACCTGGATCGGGAACGCGGTGGTCTTGCCTTCTGCGGCGAGCGACTTCACGATCGGGGCGGGCACGCCCAGCGAGCTGAAGGTGACGGCGTCGGCCGTCTCGTCGACGCTCGTGGCGCCGGTGGTGTTCTCGGTGTCGAGGGTGTTCGTTGACATGTGGTGCACCTTTCGGGGCATCGGTGTCGAGCCGGGCCGAGGCTGCCTGGCCGCCTGCTGGTGAGGAGGCACGTCGGGGACGTGCTCGCACGAGGGCGGGGCAGTGCCGGGAGGACGGCTGTCGTAGCCGGGCTCGAGGTGTGGCGACGGTGCAGGTGTGCACGATCGTTTCGCCGCAGAGTGAGCTTCGCGCGCCTGCTGGTCTGCCTGGGTGTGTGCCAGGACGGAGAGGCGGTGAGGGGCGTGCTACGACGCAGGGAGCCGATCGGGCCGGCTCGCAAGTGACCCCAGCCTAGCGGCTGGCGCCGGAAAACGCGACGGGTGTGGTTGTGCACGGCCGTGCGGGGCGCCGCGTGGCGGCGCCGGGGACGAGCCGAGGAGGCGCGGGTCGGCCCCTCAGGACGCCTCGCCCCCACCGCGCCTCCTGACGTCCGACCTGCCTCCGCTACGAGAACAGGCGCCGGATGGCCTTGCCCAGCGGCGTGCGTCGGCGGTGCCAGCCGTGGGCCTCGAGGGTGCGCTTGACCGGGCCGACGACCTTCGCCGAGTTGAACGTGTACGAGCCTCTGACCGAGCCGCGCTGCCGCTCGACGCCGATCTCGGACCTCTTGTACTCGGAGGTCTCCGGGATGAGCGTGATGCGCAGCCGGTACGACTGCTCCCGGCTGCCGAACGGGCCCGACGCCTTGTCGTAGACCCAGGTGAAGACGATGCGTCCGCCCTCGATGCTCGTGGTGAAGGGATGCTCGGGTCGTGAGCCGAGGTCGAGCAGCGCCTGCGTCACGACCTCAGGGCTCGACGGGCTCGACGGGGTCGAGGGGCTCGACGGGGTGGTGGGCGGCGTCGTCGGGGTCATGATCCGACGCTAGTCGACGTGCGCGCGAGGATCGACCTGTCGTTCTACCGCCCGGACGACGTGGTTGGCTACGCGTCGGGGGCGCGAGGGCCGCGGCTCCGGGGGCACGCACCGCGGTCTCCTCCTCGTCCGGAAGGTCTGCACCCATGCGCACATCGACAGTCGTCTCGAGCGTGATCACCGCCTCCGTCCTGGCGACGGCCCTGGTCGGATGCACCGCTTCGGCCTCGATCGACCGGACCGTGTCGTCCAGCGCCTTCGCCACCACGGTCGCCGACGCCCTCGAGAAGGAGGTCGGCACCCGCCCCGACGTCGACTGCGGCGACGACGCGGTCTCCGTCGTCGACCAGGCGGAGGTGCACTGCGACGTCAGGACCCCGGGCTCCGACGTCGTCTACGACTCGGTCTCGGTGATCAGCACGGACGGCGGTGACGACTACGGCGTCGCGGTGGAGGTCGACTCCGAGCCGAAGGGCTAGGCGCGCATCCCCCCGCGGGGTTCGAGCGGTGCGCGCATCCCCCCGCGGGGTTCGAGCGGTGCGCGCATCCCCCCGCGGGGTTCGAGCGGTGAGCGCGTCCGCCCGCCGGGATCGAGCGGGGCGCGCGTCCGCCCGCGGGCCCCGATCAGTGCGCGCGCCCGTACCGTTCGCCGACGGGGATCTCGACCGCGACCGTGTTGCCGGGCTGGGCGAGCGGGCAGGCCCAGGCGGGGTCGTAGGCGCAGCTGGGGTTGTACGCGAAGTTGAAGTCGAGCACGATCGTGCCGGGTTCGCCGCCGGCGCCGAGGTCGGCGCCCTTGACCGAGTCGATCAGGTAGCGCCCTCCGCCGTAGGTGCCGCCGGGCTTGCCCGCCAGCGCGTCCTTGACCGGGATGAACAGGCCGCCGGCGTACTGCGCCAGCTTCCACACGTCGAGGCTGCCGACGCCGGGCACGTCGGCCACGCCGACGAGGTCGAAGAGCACGTCGCCGTCGGTGCCGGTCTCGACCACCATGCGTCGCGGTTCGGCCGGCTCGACCGACACCTCGAAGCGCCAGGCCGGGTCGTACGGCTTCGTCGGCAGGCCGGTGAAGTCGGGGCGGTCCTCGGGCAGCAGCGGGGTCGAGGGGTGCGTCGAGAACAGCTCGTCGCGGGTGCGTCGCCACAGGTCGTGCGCCGCCGCCAGGTCGGTCGCCTCGCGCACGTCGCGGTACAGCCCGTGGATCGTCCGCCGCCACGAGGCGATGTCGAGCGCTCCCTGGGCGGGCGTCGGGGCGGTGCTGTCGGCGGCGTCGATACCGGTGTCGGCGGAGGTCTCACCGGTGGACGAGGAGGCGCGGGTCGGGTCGGTCACCTCTGCCACCGTACGCAGGCGGTCGCCCCGCCGCCCGTGGCTCGCTCACAGGCAGGTCGCCCGTCCACAGCTCGCCGCCTGGCCGCGGCGGACGGCGCTCCCTGGCTACGCTCGCCCCATGACGACCGACACCACGACTCCCGACCCCACCGTCACCCCGGCCGACCTGGCGCGGTTGCACCGCGCCATCGAGGTCGCGCAGCAGGCTCGCGACCACGGCAACCATCCCTTCGGTTCCCTGGTGCTCACGGCCGACGGAGACGTGGTCGAGGCCGAGAACACGGTCGTCACCGAGGGCGACCCGACGGGCCACGCCGAGACGAACCTCGTCCGGCTCGTCGCGCAGCGGTTCGACAAGCCGACGCTCAAGGCCGCGACCCTCTACACGAGCACCGAACCGTGCGCGATGTGTGCCGGAGCGATCCACTGGGCCGGCATCGGCCGCGTCGTCTACGCGCTCGCCGAGCAGCAGTTGCTCGGCATGGTCACCGAGCAGGAGGGCGAGTCCACGCTCGACCTGCCCTGCCGCGAGGTCTTCGCGCGTGGCGGCGGCGCGGTGTCAGTGTCGGGGCCGGCCCTGTTCGACGAGGCCTCGGCCGTGCACGCCGGCTTCTGGGGCTGACGCGGAGCGGTCGACGCGCGACGGCCGACGCGCGAAGGCCGACACGCGAAGGCCGACCCGCGAAGGCTTACCCGCGAAGGCCGACCCGCCACGGCCAAGAGCCGCTGCCGACCGCGCCGCGGGTCAGACGTGCTTCGGGTGGGTCGACGCCCCGCGCCAGGTCGGGGCGAGGGCCTTCATCCGCAGGGCGCGCCACTGCCAGGTCGCCCAGAGCCCGGGCCAGAGCACGAGGCCCAACGGCCCGGCGTGGAACTCGAGCCGGTCGCGCAGCAGCGTGTGGCCCGGACCGTCCGGCACGACGGCCATCCGGTGGTTGATGCGCATCCGGGCGAACTGGCCGCTCGTGCCCCGTCCGGTGTCGCGCTGGATCCACGCACCGTCGCGCTCGTGCCAGTCGAGGTCGACGTGGGTGCTGCCGAGCGGCAGGACGCCGAGGATGCTCGCCGACACCGGGTGCGCCTCCTCGGTCCAGCGGTCGGGGAAGCCCGACGGCGACTCGGACCGGTAGACCACCAGTGGCTTCGTCACGGCGACCATCACCCGAGGGTCGCGCAGGGCGTCGGTCGCGACATCGACGGGGCAGGCGAGGCGGAGCTTGAGCTGCACGTGCATGCCCCGATCCAACTCCCGCCGCCTGATCGCACGTCACGTCGCGTCACGCACGGGCGACGTCCGAGTGCGGCTGCCTACGCTGGTCGGATGAGTCCGCACGGCCAGCAGAAGTACCAGGTGAGGTTCGACCACGGCGTGGCCGGAGCCGCCCGCATCGCCCCGGGCGCGCACGTCGTCGTCGTGGTCGACGTGCTCGACGGGCACGGCACGCTGACGCGGGACGAGACCGTGCGCGTCGTCGCCGGTCTGCCCGAGGTCGCGAGCGGGGCCGACGTCCTGGTCGTCACCGGCGCCGGGGCGGCACCCGAGGTGGCCCGGCACGTGGTCGAGCGTCAGGCCCGACGGGGCGACCGTGCCCTCGTGGCGATCGTCGCCGCGGGGGCGGTCGAGGCGGACGGGTTCCGGCCCGCCGTCGAGGACCAGCTCGCCGCCGGAGCGGTGGTCGACGCGCTCGCCGCGGTCGGCATCGACTTCTCGTCACCCGAGGCCGCCGTCGCCTGCGCCGCCTCCGGGGCGCTCGCCCGGGCCTCGTCGCACCTGCTGACGGCCTCGGCCTCGGCGGCCGAGCTGGTCGCCACCGACCGAGGCGACGTGGTCGACGCGGCCCGCGCCTCCTCGTCCTCTGCCGCCCTCGCCGTCGTGGCCCCGTCGGGCTCCCGAGGGGAATTCACCCCCTCGGCGTAGCGTTGCGGCCAGAGCGACCCGAACGTCGCCCCGACCGCAGGAGGAACCATGAAGGCAGTGCTCACCGACGGAACCGTCGTCGCCGAGGCCCCGAGGGACGAGCTGATCTCGATCGAGGGCAACTGGTACTTCCCGCCCGCGAGCGTCAACTCCGACCTGCTGACCGAGAGCCCCACCCAGTACCACTGCCCGTGGAAGGGCGACACGCAGTACTTCAGCGTCACGTCGGGCGACGACCTGCTACAGGACCGTGCCTGGAGCTACCCGACCCCGATCCCGACCTCGTTCGACCGCGTCGGCAAGGACTACTCGGGATACGTCGCCTTCTGGAAGGACGTCTCGGTCGTCGACTGACCGACCGTCGCCTCCGTGTTCGGTGCGGCCCCCGGCGGGGCCGCAACGCTCACGCCGCCACGTACTCGACAACCCGCCACCGAATCGCGTGGCGGGTTGTTCCGTTCGTGGCGGGGAGAGGGGCAGGGAGCGATCGTGGGCGGCAGGTCGGGGCGGCAAGCCGAAGCGGTGGCCGAGCGGGGCGGCCCGGCGACCGGAGCGCACGAAAGGCCTGCGCGGCTCCCTGCTCAGGCGCGGGCGGCCCGGGCCCGGTGCGCCCGCACCTTGGCACGGTTGCCGCACCGCTGCATCGAGCACCAGCGGCGGCTGCCCGCGCGCGACTCGTCGAAGAAGACGAGCCCGCACGCCTCGTTCGTGCACCGACGGAGGCGCGAGTCCGGTCCGCCGACGAAGCCGACGGCCGTGAAGAGGGTCACCGCGTCGCGCGCGACCGACGCCATCGCCTGCCCGAGCCGCAGGCGCCCGGCCCCGGCCTGGCGTCGTCCGCCCTCGAGCGACGGCGGGACGTCGGGGAGGGCCGCGAACAGGTTGAGGGTGTCGACGTCGTCGGGGTCGGTCGAGGTGCCGTCGGCCGCGGCGACCGCGAGCCGGGCGACCGCGTCGCGCAGGCCTCGGGCGTCGGCGAGCTCGCGGTCGCCGGCCGAGCCCGCGATGCCGTCGAAGCGCTCGCCGATCCAGTCGTCGAGGTCGGCGGGCAGCAGGAGGCCGTCCCAGGGGGTCGACCCGTCGGCGGGCAGGTCGAGGCCCGACTCCGGGCCGAACCGCGACCCGGCACGGAACCCGCCGAGGTACGCGAAGTCGAGGCTGAGCGCGCCCGAGTCGAAGAACCACCGGGTGTCGGTGTCTGATCTGAGCCACTGTCCGGTCTGCACCTGACCACCCTAACCGGTTACGCACCTCCTGGCGGCCCTCGTCCCGCCCGGACCGGGCCCGGGAGGCGCGGTGTCAGACCGCGCGCTTCGTCCAGGTGATGAGGTGGGCCGGGTCGTACCGCCGCGAGCACTTCCCGCAGGCGAGGGGTCGCGCCGGTTGGCGGTAGCGGTAGTGCTCGTGCCCCGCCGGACAGACCCCGACCCACGGGGCGAGCTCGCTGGCGATGGCTCCGTCGTGCAGGCGTGAGCCGACGTAGCCCAGGTCGGTGGCGACGGCCTTCCACTGGGGACCGTGACCGGCGCGGGAGCCGGCGAGGGCGTGGGCGACCTCGTGGAGCAGCACCTGGTGGATCTCGTCGTCGTCGTAGCGGCCGGCGAGGTGCCGCGAGACCGTGATGCGCTTGGTCGTGTAGTTGCACAGGCCCGCGCGCGTCTTGGCGTTGTCGAAGCCGAAGGTCCACACGGCGGGGTCGAGGTGCAGGTCGATGAGCGCGGCGGCCCAGCGCCGCACCCGGTCGAGGTCGGCCACGTCGAGGTCAGGAGGCGCGGGTCAGCGCCGCGGGAACGGCCAGGTGGTGGGCTCGTCGTCGCGCGGGAGGCCGTCGACCACGCCGGTCACGCCGGTGCCGCCCGTGCGGGGGCGGTCCCCGGTGCGGCCCTCGTCG
>NZ_JACYNS010000115.1:0-7436 GCF_014839405.1 Frigoribacterium sp. CFBP 13605
GACGATGGCGTCGCCGTCGGCGTCGCGGATGACGACCGAGAGCCCCTGGGCCGAGAGCCGGTCGGCGAGCTCGTCGCCGTCGACCGTGCCGACCAGGGCCGCGGCGGCCGCGGCGCGGTCCGAGAGCCGGTCCACGACCTGGGCGCGGAGTCGCTGGCCGAGCGTGAGCTCGACCGTCACGGCGAGCGCCGCCAGCAGGACGGCCAGCAGCAGCAGCACGGCGACGACCGTGCGGACGCGCAACGAGCCGGTGCGCAGCCCGGGGGTGGCGGTCTCGGGGGCCGACACCGCGCCTCCTCGGGGGTGGTGTCCCGTCGTGAGCGCGGCGGGACGGCGGGCGCGCTTCACGCGCTCATCCGGTAGCCGAGGCCACGGACGGTGTGGATGAGGCGGGGGCCCCGGGTCTCCATCTTGCGGCGCAGGGCGCTGAGGTGCACCTCGACGAGGTTGGGGTCGTAGTCGTCGTAGCCCCAGACCTGGGTGAGGATCTGCGTCTTCGAGACGGTGCGTCCGCGGCTCTCGGCGAGGAAGCCGAGCAGGCGGAACTCGGTCGCGGTGAGGTCGAGTGGTTCGCCGCCGCGCGTGATGCGGGCCGCCTCGGGGTCGACGACGAGGTCGCCGATCTCGATCACCGACGGGATGCGGCCGCGGCGGCGGAGGACGGCCGTGACGCGCGCGATCAGTTCGGCGACGGCGAAGGGCTTGACCACGTAGTCGTCGACGCCCTCGGAGAAGCCGCGCAGCCGGTCGTCGACCTCGTCGCGGGCGGTCAGCATGACGACAGCGGCGTCGGACGAGGTGCGGATCGTGCTCGCGAGCCGGATGCCGCTCGCCCCGGGCAGCATCCAGTCGAGCACGACGAGGTCGGGCACGAACGCCTTCAGCTGTTCGGACAGGTCGGAGCCGTCCGCGAGACCGTGCACGGCGAAGCCCTCGGCGCCCAGCGCGGTGACGACGGCGGTGCGGATGGTCTCGTCGTCGTCGATCACGAGGACGCGGGCGGGGCTGAGCATCCTCCGAACGGTAGGGCCGGTCGGT
Source organism: Frigoribacterium sp. CFBP 13605 (assembly GCF_014839405.1). Classification (NCBI taxonomy): domain Bacteria; kingdom Bacillati; phylum Actinomycetota; class Actinomycetes; order Micrococcales; family Microbacteriaceae; genus Frigoribacterium; species Frigoribacterium sp. CFBP 13605. The sequence goes on from NZ_JACYNS010000115.1 coordinate 1,039, forward strand.
GGGCGGAGGCTATGGAGGGGCTGGGGGTGCGGTGTGGGTCGCGTGGCCGCGGACTGCCACCAGGGGTGGACCGCAGACGGGCTCGGCCTGCCGCTAGGGTCGGCGCATGGGGAGACAGCGCCGACGACGGCAACTCGTCGCGGGCGGCGTCCTGCTGGGGCTGTCGCTGCTCGCGTTCTGGCTCGGAGGGCCGATCTCGGCCCGGTGGCCGTCGGCCTACCTGACCGTGGGGTTGGCGGCGTTCGGGCTCTTCTTGGTCGCCCTGTGGTTGTTCCTCCTCGTCATCGCCGAGCGTGAGGGGCCGCCCTCTGGCGCCCCGACCCTCCCGACCCGTCCGAGTTCCCCGGGCTGGTGGCCGTTCCAGCGGCGGCAGCCTCCGATCCCTCCACGAGAGACCGTCGCAAGCGACACGGACTGGCTCCCCCTCATCTGGCGACCGCGCAGCATCCCCGTACTGCGACGCGTCGATGCCGACGGCGCCCTCGAACTCCTGCTCGCCGACGATCGAGGCGAAGGGCCCATCGGAGGGTCGAGGGAGATCGTCATCGCCCTCTCGACCCAGGACCTGCTGATGATGTCGACTGTCCTGAACTCCGCCGCCGACTACGCCCTCGCCTCACCGTGGGACTCCGGCTTCTCGCACGACGAGGCCCTCGCGTGGTCGCGTCGCGCAGCCCGCGCCGCTCGCGACGCACCGGGTCCGCGGTTCGACCCGATTCGGGCCTCTGGTGTCGGAGCACGCCGGATCGGCTGGACGGCCTGGGCCCTCGGGCAGGACGCCCAGGTCGGTGCCCGACGCGATCCGTGGTTCGTCGTGCCCTTCGACCAGCTCCAGGCCGTGACCAACTCGCTCCAGGAAGTGGTCGAGGGGCTCATCGACCTCGACCTCGCCGCCGTCCAACGACTCGGCGGCAGCGGCGAGGGTGGCGGTGAAGACGGGCGCGAGGCGCGCCTCGCGGGCGGCGAGCTGACGCGACGCCTTCGCGACGTCCTGCGGCACGCGCACGAGTCCGACCCGGCACCGGCATTCGGTCCCACCGACACCTGACTCGTCCGTGCCGAGCCACCGAGACGGATCGATGCGGGGAGGCGCCGCTGGACCGTCGGTGAGCGGGTTCTACGGAAGGGCCGGAGGCACGGTGCGGGCCGGGTCACCGGCGCCGCCGAGGTCGGGGTCGAGGTGGGCGAGGACGAACGGATCGACGCAGCCCCGGGCGAAACCGCGGATGCGTCGGTCGATGTCGCGCTGCAGGAGGACGGCGCCGATGCGCTCGGCCAGGGGCGCCAGCCATGCCGGCTTGCACGAGAAGTTGTAGCGCCAGACGGCCTCGGTCGAGCTCGGGTCGCCGTCGACCTCGCTGAACCGCCATCCCCCGCCCATGCGCGCGAAGAACCACGACCCCTTCGTCATCTTCATGCCGACGTTCGTCGGTGGGTTGTACGAGACGTACTCGCTCTCCATCCGGAACCCGAAACGCTGCACGGTGAACGTCCGGACCCCCTTGGCGGCCCGGGTCGCCCCGCCCACCAGGTACTGCCGCCGGATGAACGGGTCCCACCGCTTTCGCGCCTCCCCCTGGGTCTGCGACACCGCGAAGGCGACGTGGAGGTCGACAGGAACGACGCACCGGGACTCGACGACGGGCATGGGCTCATCGTCGCACCTCCGGACGTCCGGGCGACCACGGGCGTGGAAAGATCAGGACAGACCTGTCGACACCCGACCCCGAGGAGCGGCGTGCTCGCACGAGACGTGACCGAGAAGAGATTCACCCCGACCCGCTTCCGCGACGGCTACGCGATGGAGGACGTGGACCCGTTCCTCGAGCGCATCCGGGCCACCCTCGCGGCCTACGAGCAGGGGACCACCGTCGGCCTCCTGGCGGACGTCGACGTCGTGGCCGCCCGGTTCCGACCGACGAGGTTCAGGGAAGGCTACGACCAGGACGAGGTCGACGACTTCCTGGACCAGGTCGTCGTCGAGCTCAGGGGACGACAGTCCGCCGGGGGTCGCTGACCGCGTCCCGACGTTGCGACGTCCCGACGTCGTGTCAGCCGCGGGCGTGGCGCACGTACGCGACGATCGCGTTGGCGTGCCCGTGGCCCAGGCCGTGTTCGGATTTGAGCCACGACACCACCTGCATGTGCGCGTGCTCGTCGAGACGCTCGTCGACCAGGTCGAGCCACTCCTGGACCGGCCGCCCGTAGGTGCGCTCGATGCTCGGGAAGTACGACGCCGGGCCTTTGACGGTCTGGCCGTCGGTGGGCGGTTCGGGTGCCAGGACGCGTCGCTCGGACATGCGGTGACGGTAGCAGTCGGTGTCGACGCGACTTAAGCCCCGCTTCAGATTCGGTTCCGAGAGTGGTGTCTGCCGGAGGGAACGCCCCGACCGCCAGCCGCACCGCGGCTCGCCCGGCACCCGACATCTGGAGACACCATGGCGAAGGACATCACCCCCGACGGTCGCGACGACGACCGTCGCGACGAGAACACCCCCGCGCAGGACGATGCGTGGGCCGAGCGACTGCGTCGTGAGGACGAGGACCAGGACGCCCGTACGACGACCGAGCTGCCGGCCCGGCCGTCGGGCCAGCCCACGGCCCCGACCACCCCGATCGTCGCCGACGACCAGCGCACCCGCGAACTGCCCACGGACGGCAGCGCGTTCCGAGCCGGGTCGACCCCGCAACGGCGCCCGAGGAAGGGCCTGCTCGTCGGCATCGGCATCGCGGCGGCCGGCCTCGCCCTGGTCGGGACCAGCACCGCCGTCGCGGTGTCGAACGCCGGGAGCTCGACCAGCGCCTCCTCGAGCGCGACGCCGGGCCGGGACGACGCGGCGGACCAGGCCGACGGCTCACGCCAGGGGCCGGGAGGACGAGGCTCCGACGACGCCACCGGTGCACCCACCGACGCGCCGACTCCGCCTGCTGCGGGCGGCGACTCGGACGAGAGCACTCCGGCCGAGGGCACCGGGCCCGACGGCGAGGCCCTACCGACCCCGGGCGTCGGCCCCGACGGCGAAGCGCTGCCGACCCCCGGCACCGGGCCCGACGGGAAGGCCATGCCGACCCCCGGCACCGGCCCCGACGGGAAGGCCCTGCCCGAGGCACCGGAGGGCGGCCCTGCCGACGGCGGCCCGATGGCTGGTGGACCGAAGGGTGGCCCGGGCCACGGCCCCGGCGAGAAGGGCGGCCCGAAGACGGACTCCGGCGACACCGAGGACGACTCCGACCGCCCCACCCCGCCGACCGATGCGCCCACCCCTCCCACGGACGCGCCGACGCCCACCCCCGGCACCGACGAGGGCTCGGGCTCGTAGGGCGCCGGCCGCACCGGCCGTCAGGGCGCCGGCCGCTCGGAAGCGCCGGCACCGGTCAGCACAGCAGGCTCCGTCAGAACAGCAGGCTCCGTCAGAACCGCGTGGTGATGCTGCCCTCGACGACGGGTGGCACACCGCGGCGGTCGGCCGAGCCCCGCACCGTGGCGATCTCGTTCCACTTGTCGATCGTGGTGCAGGGGTGCGAGACGCCGAGCCGCACCAGGTCGCCGACCTGCAGCCCGGACGCCGGGTCGAGCCGCAGGAAGGCGTGCTGGTCGTTGAGGGCCGACACGTGCGACCCGTCGAGCACCCCCGGGAGGCGCCGGTCGGCCGCCTGCGGACGCCACGCCTCGAGCGGCACCGGGAACCCCTCGTCGTCCGACGTGTCGCGCCGTCCGACGTTGAGCAGGGCGAGCCCGGGCTCGGGACGGGACACCACGGACGCCCAGAGCTCGAGGGTCGGCAGGAACGAGGGCTCGATCGTCGGCCCCTCGACCTGCTCGGCGTCGAACCCCGCGGCCCGCTCGGCGTCGAACCCCTCGGCCGCTCCGTCGAACCCGGTGAGTTCGCCGTCGGTCGGCCCGCCCATCTCGCGGTCGGCCTGCGACCCCGCCGAACCGTCGCCGACGACGACCGTGACGTCGGCGTCGACGCCGGCCGCGCCTCCTGCGGTCGACGGCACGGCGTGACGGGTCGACGGCATCGTGTCGCGGGCGAACGGGGTCAGCCGGCGATAGAGGTCGTGGTCGTGGGCGACGTACGAACCCGACCGCAGCACGACGCGCGTGCGCGGCCCCTGCAACCCCGAAGGGTCGTGCCGGTCGCCGAGCACGGCGACGACCCGGTCGAAGTAGACGCTGCCGCCGGCGGTCACCACCACGTCGTGACCTTTCGACAGCCACGGGTCGAAGGCCGGCGCACCGATGCCGTCGAGCACCTCGAGGAGCCCCCGCAGGTAGTCGTCGACCACGGCGATGCCGGCCGCGTCGACGTCGTGCGTGAGGGCGCCCTCGTACCCGGCCACCCCGGCCAGGACGAGGTGCGGTGCCGCCGCCACGGCCTCGGCGACGAGCAGCGCCTCGCGCACCGAGCGCGCGCCGGTCCGGCCGAGCGGCGACCCGAACTCGACCAGCACGGCGAGCGGACGCTCGCCCTCGGCCCGCGCCAGGGCGGCGTCGACGAGGCGCACCGTCTCGACCGAGTCGACCCACATGAGCACGTCGACGCCGGGTGCGGCGAGCGCCGCGAGGGTCGCGGGCGCGAACGCGGTGCCCGCCAGGACGACGTTCGGCACCCGGGCCTCGCGCGCGACGGCGACCTGGAACGCCGTCGCGAGCGTGATGCCCCACGCGCCGGCGTCGAGCTGCCGGCGCCAGATCTCGGGTGCCATCGTCGTCTTGCCGTGCGGCGCCAGGTCGACCCCGGCCTCGCGACACCAGGCGGCCATGGTCTCGACGTTGTGGGTGAGGGCGTCGAGGTCGATCGTGAGCAGCGGGGTCGCGAGGTCGATCAGCGGGACCGGCCGGGGCTCGCGGCCGAAGCCCACCTTGGTGGGGACGGGAGCGGACGGGGTCGAGGACGACGTGGTCATGGTGCCTTCCGACGGGTGCGGTTCGGGGGTGGGCGGAGTGGTGCTGCGGTCAGGCCGTGTGTCGGTACCTGACGGTAGTTTTGCAGCCACCCCCGACGGGCGACACCTCACGTCGGGCCCACCGACCATCCACCAGAGAAGAGCAGACCTGTGAGCGAGAAGACCGAAGTCCGCACCGGCGGCGCCCCCACCCCCATCTCGACCTTCTCGCAGGGCGTGCTCAAGAACGGGTTCCTCAGCGTGTCGGGCCAGGGCCCGCAAGACCCCGCCACGAGCGAGTACCTGCACCCCGGCGACCTGACGTCGCAGACCGTCCGCACGCTCGACAACGTCAAGGCGATCGTCGAGGGCGCCGGCGGGACGTTCGACGACGTCGTGTCGCTGCGCGTGTTCCTCACCACGCGCGACGACTTCGCCGAGATGAACGCCGCGTACGAGACCTACCTGCTGCAGAACGTCCCGAGCGGGGTGTTCCCCACCCGCACGACGGTGTTCGTCGAGCTGCCGAACGAGGCCATGCTCGTCGAGATCGACGCGCTCGCGATCCTCAGCTGACGCGCTGCGGCTCTCCGGCCCTGCGACCCTGCCGACCCTGCCGAGCTGCCGCCCTGCCGCTCGTCGACAGTGGGCGAGTTCGTACTATCCGGGCCGGCACGATCGCCCGCCCACTCCGAACACGCCCGTGTTCGGGGTCGTGCGGCGTCCAGGCGGCACCACCGCAGGAGGCGCAGGTCAGTCGGCCGCGCCCGTCACGACCACGATCTTCCGTGACCACGTCGCGTCGGTCAGCTGGGCGAGCATGAAACGCGCCACGTCGGCACGGGTCACGTGGCTGCCCGCCCCCTGGGGCAACCGCTCCCCCGTGGCGAGCGACCCGGTCGCCGGATCGTCGGTGAGGCGCGTCGGGTAGACGAGCGTCCAGTCGAGTCCGCTCTCGCGCACCTCGGCGTCGGCGACGTCCTTGGCGGCGTAGACCTTGCCGAGCACGGTGTGGAAGAACATCTTCTGAAAGGTGTTCGCGTCGGCCTGACTCTCGCCGACGCCGAAAGCCGAACCGACGACGAGTCGGTCGACGCCCGCGTCGTGCATCGCCGGCAGCAGGGCCCGCCCGACCTCGACCTCGACGGGGTGCCGCATGTTCCGCGAGCCGATCGCGTTCAGCACGGCGTCCTGGCCGGCCACGGCGGCGCGGACGTCCTCGGCCGAGGTCGCGTCCCCGGTGAGCACCCGGACGCCCTCCGTCACGTCGAGGGACGAGGCGTCGCGGACGAGCACCGTCACGTCGTGCCCCGCCGACAGGGCGACCCGCAGGACGTGGGAGCCCGTGCCCCCGGTCGCTCCCAACACCAGAACCTTCATCGCGCCTCCTGTCGTTCATCGAAGCGAACACCGTCCGACCAAGAGCGGGCCGAGAACGCCTGCGCAGGGTCGGGGCAGGGCGGATCGGGCCAGGGCGGGTCGGGTCGGGTCGGGTCAGCCGATGCAGG
>NZ_JACYNS010000116.1:0-7390 GCF_014839405.1 Frigoribacterium sp. CFBP 13605
CGACCGCCCAGCCGTCCATCGCCGAGACGTCGGAGCCGGGCACGCGCGCGAGGCTCGTGGCGTCCCGGGCCAGCGTGCGACCGACCGCGTCGGCGAGCAGGACGGTCTCGAGGTCGCGGGGCAGGGCCTGGGCGGCGTCGGACGCCTCGGCGCGGGCCACCCGCCAGTCGGCCCGCCGGACCGTCACGCCGGGTCGGCCGTGGCCAGCGCGGTGGCGGTCGCGGTCGCCCGGTCCAGCTCGGCCTGCGATCCGCCGGCGAGCCCCGCGGCGTAGCCGACGAGGAACGTCGTCAGCGGGGCGGCCGGGCGGGCGACGCCGTGCGCCGCGTCGCGGGCGAGGTCGAGCACCACGGGGACGTCGACCACGAAGTCGTCGGGCAGGCCCAGGGCCCGGACGAGTCGTGCGGCCCAGGCGTCGAGTTCGGCAGGTGTGTCGGTCATGGTCGACACTCAACCAGTCGCGTCGGCCTCGCGCCGGACGACACCCAGGCGGTCGGCGTCGGCGACGGTGTCGACGTCGGCGCAGAGCGCGTCGGGCACGGGGACCTCGAGCAGGTCGAGCCCGTCGAGCAGACGGCGGAGCGACAGGCCCTCGAGGGGGCCGTCGGCCCGCAGTCCTCCGAGTCGCGTCCGCAGGGCGTCGGTCCGGTAGAGAGCGAGCAGTGGCTGACGTCGCCCGCCCGAGTCGACGGCGAGCCGACCGTCCCGGTGTTCGTCGTCCTCGGCGCCGCCGGCGACAAGGGCCGCCACGGCCTCAGGCGCCCGCGGCAGGTCGCAGGCCAGCACGAGTGCCCACGGTGCCGGGTCGCCGACGACGGCGAGACCGGCCGCGAGGGCGGCCACCGGCCCGGACCAGGCAGGCTCCTCACGGGTGAGCAGGGCTCCGGCGGGCGGCACCCGACCGTCGCGCAGGCCGACCACGACGAGGGTCCGGGCTCCGGCCGCCGCCTGGACGGCCCGGTCGAGGAGCGTCGCGTCGCCACTCGTGAAGCCGGTCTTGTCGGCACCGTGCACCCGGGAGGCGCGACCCCCGGCGAGCAGGACGGCGTCGAACCCGGCGTCCCCGGTCATGCCCTGCCACCCGCGTCCACGCCGCGAGCCTAGACCTGCCCTCGACCGGCGTCCTCGGGGCGAGGCCATCCCGGAGGATGATCCGATGTCGTCCTCGGAGCCGAGGCTTCCTCGTGTCGTTGTCGTTAGGCTGGAGAGATCAGCCGACAGACCGGTCCGGCATCGGCCTGGCGAGGGGGAGACGACCATGAAGCGTTCCGTGAACACCGCCCTCGTCGGTCTTGCACTGGCCGGACTGCTGGCCGGTTGCGCGCCGGCGACGGGTGGAGCGGGCGCGTCGACGTCCGGTCCGACCGCCCCGGCGACCGACGTCGCCGCCTCGCCCGAGGCCACCGCGACCCCGTCGGAGACCCCGACGGCGACTCCGTCGCAGACCCCGACGACGCGGCCCGTGTCGATCCCGACGGACTGCACCGACCTGGTGGACGCCGCGACCTACGCCGCCACGATGGGCGACGCCCCCCTCAACGACCCCGCCTACTTCGGTCAGCCGATGGGACAGGTCGCTCCCACGGCACCCGGCGCCGACGCCGACCTGAGGGACGTCGTGGCGTCCGCCCAGGTGCTCCGCTGTGGCTGGGCCGACATGCGGGCCGACGTCACGGGCCTCTTCGCCGACGTCAGCACGGTGGACGCCGCGACGGCCGCGGCGTATCCCGCCTGGCTCGCCGAGGGACGCGAACCCACCTCGGTCTTCTGGCTCGACGGCGTGGTCTACGACTGCTCCGAGGCGTACGGCGGCTCGCTCTGCCAGTACGTCACGACCCACCCGATGTACGGCGTCGACATGGCGGACACCGTGCTGGTGCGCGACGACGTCGTCGTCACGGTGTCGCAACGGAATTTCCCGACCGACGACCTCATGGGATCGATCGTCACGCGCCTCTGGGGCTGAGGAGCGACCGGACGCCAGGAGGCGCGGTGCCGGTCGAACCGGCACCGCGCCTCCTGGGGTCCGACGGGCGTCAGCCCGCGGCGACCTGCTGGTCGCGCTTCGGCAGCACCCAGCCCGGACGGACGAAGTGGCAGGTGTAGCCGTAGGGGTCCTTCTCGAGGTAGTCCTGGTGCTCTTCTTCGGCCTCCCAGAAGTCGCCGGCCGGGGTGACCTCGGTGACCACCTTGCCGGGCCAGAGGCCGGACGCGTCGACGTCGGCGATGGTGTCGAGGGCCGTCGCGCGCTGCTCGTCGTCCGCGTAGAAGATCGCCGAGCGGTAGCTGTCGCCGACGTCGTTGCCCTGGCGGTCCTTCGTCGACGGGTCGTGGATCTGGAAGAAGAACTCGAGGATCTCGCGGTACGAGGTCAGACCCGGGTCGAACACGATCTCGACGGCCTCGGCGTGGCCGCGGTGGTTGCGGTACGTCGCGTTCGGCACGCTGCCGCCCGAGTAGCCGACGCGGGTCGAGACGATGCCCGGTCGGCGGCGGAGCAGCTGCTGGGCGCCCCAGAAGCAGCCGCCGGCGAGGATCGCGGTCTCGGTCGTGCCGCTGGGGGCAGGGGTGGATTCGGGGGAGAAGAGCGTCATGTAGGCACCGTATCCTTCGGTTTCGAGTGAGGCGTAGGGGACGAAGCGGAGAGCCGCCGAGTTGATGCAGTACCGCAGCCCGCCGGTCGCGGTGGGTCCGTCGCGGAAGACGTGGCCGAGGTGGCTGTCCCCGGCGGTCGAGCGCACCTCGGTGCGCTTGAAGAACAAGCCCTCGCGCTTCTCGACGACGTGTTCGGCGTCGATGGGTCGCGTGAAGCTCGGCCAGCCGGTGCGGCTGTCGAACTTGTCGACCGAGGCGAACAAGGGCTCGCCCGAGACGACGTCGACGTAGATGCCCGCGTCCTTCGAGTCCCAGAACTCGTTGCGGAAGGCGGGTTCGGTGCCACCGCCCTGGGTCACGCGGCGCTGGGTCGAGGTGAGGCGGGCGACCGCCTCGGGGTCTTTCCGGTACTGGTCCGACATGATGCCTCCTGTTCGTCGGCGTCGGTGCGATCGGATGGGTCGGATGCCCGCGGTCGCCTCGATGCCTCTCACGACAACAACCGCGCGGCGCCGGGTGTTCCGTCGGCCTGCGAGGATCGACGCATGAGCCTGATCCGACTGAACGACGTGACCGTCCGCTTCGACGGCACCCCGGTGGTGCGCGAGGCGTTCTTCCGCCTCGACGAGAAGGAGCGCGTGGGGATCGTCGGTCGCAACGGCAGCGGCAAGTCCACGCTGCTCAAGCTGATGCTCGACCAGGTGCAGCCCGACGAGGGCACGGTCACGCTCGAGCAGGGCGTCCGGGTGGGGTACTTCTCGCAGTTCTCCGAACTCGACGGCACGCAGACCATCGTCGAGGTGCTGACCGGGCTCTTCGCCCACGAGCGGGCGATCGAGGCCGACCTGGCGCAGATCGACGCCGACATCGCCGTGGTCGCGATGGACCCCGACGGCGGGGACGCCCTCGACCAGCTGATCCACCGACAGTCCGAACTGTTCGCCGAGATGGACCGGGTCGACGGCTGGGAGTACCCGCGCCGCATCGACACGGCACTGAGCGTGCTCGGATTCAGCGACGCGCACCGCACCAGCCCGATCGACGACCTCAGCGGTGGTTGGCGCAACCGGGCGGCCCTCGCGAAGATCGTCCTCGAGGACCCCGACGTGCTGCTGCTCGACGAGCCCACGAACTTCCTCGACGTGGCCGGCGTCGAGTGGCTCGAGTCGTGGTTCCGTGACTTCCACGGCGCGGCCGTGGTCGTCTCGCACGACCGCAGCTTCCTCGACGCGGTCGTCACCCGCATCGTCGAGGTCGAGAACTTCCACCTGCACGACTACCCGGGCGACTTCGCCGAGTACGTCGTGCAGAAGCAGTTCCGGCTGAAAAGCCTCGAGCAGCAGTTCGTGCACGAGTCCGAGCTGCTCGCGTTCGAGGCCGAGGGCATCTCGGACCGCCGCGACGCCGCCAAGGCCGCCAATCGCCAGGACGGTGGCGACCTGCTCAAGCAGCTCGCCAAGGTCAAGAAGTCGCGGGCCCCCCGCCCCGTCGACCAGATCATCACCGAGATCTACTCGGGCCTGCACGTCAAGGACGTCCTGTGCCGGGTCGACGGTCTCGGCAAGGCCCGCGACGACCGGACGCTCTTCGACGACCTCACGTTCGAGCTGCGGCGCGGCGACCGCCTGGTGATCACGGGGGCGAACGGCAGCGGCAAGAGCACGCTGCTGCGGGTGCTGACGGGGGAAGAACGTGCCGACGCCGGTCGGGCCGCGTGGGCGGGCGGGGTCAAGGTGGTCTCTTACGACCAGGTGCTGGCCGAGCTCGACGACGACGACACCGTCACGCACTCGGTCAACGCGATGCCCGACAGCCTCGCCCTGACCGCGACGCGGAAGTCCGTCGGGCGGTTCCTCGCGATGTTCCAGTTCAGCGAGGCCGATCTCAAGAAGCGCATCGGCGCGCTCTCCGGTGGTCAGCGGGCCCGCGTCGCGATGGCGCAGTGCCTGCTCTCGGGGGCCTCGGTGCTGCTGCTCGACGAGCCCACCAACCACCTCGACGTGCCGAGCGCCCAGGTCATGGAGCGGGCGCTGCAGCACTTCCCCGGGGCGGTCGTCGTGGTCAGCCACGACCGGTTCTTCGCCGACAAGGTCGCCACGCGGCGTCTGGTCTTCGGCGCGGACGCCGACCGTCCCGAGCGCGTGGTCGTCACCGCCGCCTGAGCCGCGGGGCGCCGGGCGGGGGTCGGGTCCGCGTGCGGCCGGGCTCAGCCCTCGGTCGTCAGCTGCCGGACGACCTCGGCGACGCCCGAGACGACGAGCCCGGACGCACCCCCGTCGAGTGCGGCGCGAGCGGCGTCCAGGTCGGACACGATGTGGCCGAGGACCGGCTTGCCGGTGGCCGTCATCGTCGCCCAGGTCGCGGCCGGGGCGGACCAGTCGAGGCCCAGCATGCTCCAGCTGTCGGAGGTCCGGGTGAGCAGCTCGGGGTCGTCCGCCAGCTCGTCGGCGTAGTAGTACCCCCAGGTCGCGCACCCTTCGGAGGCGGCGAGGTCGCCCCACTCGGTCTGCGTGCAGTACCCCTTGCCGACGAGGGTCTGCGCCACCTCGGACGTCCCGAGCTGCATCCACGCGATCTCGAACAGCTCGGGGTAGAAGCGGGCGTCGACGTACTTCGGGTCGACGAACAGGGCGTGTTCGCGGCCGAACTCGCGCACGATGTCGTCGAAGCGGGCGTACGGCTGGTCGGACTGCTCGGGGTCGTTCGTCTCGGCCGCCGAGATGCGGTACTGCTGCACCTCGCTCCACGTGTGGTCGGCGGGGACGAACCCGGTCGTGCCCGAGGTGCGGTCGAGGGTCTCGTCGTGCAGTCCGAACCAGACGCCGTCCGAGGTGCGGGAGAGCGACACCTCGAGCCCGTCCACCCCGGCGGCGACCGACTGCCGGTAGGCGAACATCGACATCTCGGGCCAGTCGCCGGACCCGCCGCGGTGGGCGACGGTGGAGGGTCGAGCCGCCAGGAGGGCGTCGACGGGCCGAGGAGGCGCGGCTCGGGTGACCGGCGCCTCCTCGCTCAGTCGCGCGGAACGCAACCCGAGGGCGACGGCGGCCGTCCCGAGGACGGCGACGCCGCCGACGCCGAGCAGGACCGTTCGACGGGAGAGGCGTGCCAGGGGCTCGGGCGTGCGGGGCATGTGCCCACTATGGGGGGAGACCGGGTGCCGCGACGACCACCGCCCGCCGGATCACCCGGCGTTCGCCCGGTTCAGTCGGCCGCGTACTCGTCGAGTGCGGGCAGCGGGCGACCGTCGTGGTCCCACATCGCCTGGTTCTCCCACGCGTTGCCCGAGGTCGGGTCGTCCGGGTCCCACCCGGCACCGTCGACCGCGGTCCACGCGGGTTCCCACGCGACGACGCCGATTCCGCGGCCGCCCGGGGCCGAGGCCACGACGTCCTGGATCGCACGGAAGTTCGCGGCCTGCCCCTCGGGCGTCGCGGGGTAGCCCGCGACGAGCTGCGACGGGTCGACGACGACGTTCTCCCAGAGGTGGTCGGGGTCGTCCTCGAGCGTCCAGGGGTAGGACGTCTCGACGATCAGCACGTCGCGGTCGTATCGCTCGGACAGCGTCGTGACCGCCTGCTGCATGCCCGACAGTCCGCCGTGCCAGTAGCCGTAGTACGACAGGCCGATCAGGTCGAACGGCACGCCGCGCGAGGTCGCCTCGTCGAACCACCAGGTGAGGCCGTCGACGCCGGCGTTGATGTTGGTCAGGTGCAGCACGACCTGCGTCGTGGGCGAGACCTCCTTCACCGCCGTCGCTCCGGCCGTGAGGAACATCGCCAGGTTGCTCCACTGCGCGCCGCTGACGCCGTCGCTCGGGTCGACGTCCCAGGTCTGGCCCAGCGGCCAGACCATGCCGGGGTTGATCTCGTTGCCGACCTGCACGGCGTCCGCCGTGATGCCCTCGGCGGCGAGGGCGTCGAGCACGCTGCGGGTGTGGTCGTGGATACTCGTGGCGACCTCGGGGGCGCTCAGCCCGAGCCAGGCCCTCGGCATGGTCTGGGCGCCCGGGTCGGTCCACCGGTCGCTGTAGTGGAAGTCCACGAGCAGCTGCATGCCCGCCGCCTTCACCCGCGCCGCCATCGCGACGACGTCGTCCTGGTCGTTGTAGCCGTCGGTCGGGTCGACCCAGACCTTCAGCCGCACCATGTTCGCCCCGTGGTCCGCCAGCTGCGTCACCGGGTCGGTGGGGCGGCCGGCGGCGTCGAGGTAGACGGCTCCGCGATCCTCGTTGCGGGGCAGACCCGACAGGTCGGCACCCCGCACGTCGCGCGTCACCCGCCCGGGCGTGACGGTGACGTCGTCGATGCTCGCCCAGGCACCGGCCGCGCCACTCGTGGTGAACGTCGGAGTGCACTGGCTGTGCGTCACCTCGGCCGAGACCGAGAGGCGCAGCCACCCGTCGTCGGACTCGGTCGAGGGGATCACCGTCGTCGCCGCGGCGTCCTTGCTCGAGCCGGTGCCGCACCCGGTCAGCGAGAGCGTGCTCGAGGCCAGGCCGCCACCGCTCTTCACCCAGGCCGAGAAGGTCCACCACCCGGGCGTCACCTTCTTGAGCTTCTGGCTGGTCGTGGCCGTGCCGGCCGTCGACAGCACGTGTGTCAGGCGCGTGGCCGAGTCGTGCCCACCCGCCTCGAGCGTCGTGGTGCCCGACCCCTTCGAGACCCAGCCCGTCGCGCCGTGCTCGAAGCCGGGGTCCTGCACGACGACGGGGCGAGGAGCCGGGCCGCCGGGCACCGCGGTCGCGGGGGCGCCCGACAGCAGGCCGGCTCCCAGGGCCGCCGTGGCGAGGGCG
>NZ_JACYNS010000117.1:0-7178 GCF_014839405.1 Frigoribacterium sp. CFBP 13605
CCGGACCTTCGACGAGCTCGTGCCCCGGACGTCGGCGTGAGCGGCGCGGGCGTCGCGGGCACCGGCCGCCCGGGCACCGGCGGCGCGAGCACCGGCGGCGCGGGCGGTGCGGGTGCTGCGGGCACCGGCGGCGCGGGCGTGCGACAGAAGCCGGTCGTCCGGCGGGCGTCGATCGTCGAGGCCGCCCGTGAGGTGATCGTCCGCGAGGGCATGGGCGCGACCCGGCTTCGCGACATCGCCGCCGCGGCCGGGGTCTCGGTCGGCACCGTGACCTACCACTTCGACGGCGTCGCCGAGATCCTCAACGAGGTCGTCGTGCTCGAGACCGCCCGGTTCTACTCGTCGATCATCGAGGCGGTCGACGTCGAGCTCGACCCGGTCGTCGGGGTGCGGATGCTCGTCGAGCCCCTGTTCGCCGACACCGACGCGACCGACGAGCACTGGCGGCTCTGGTCCGACTACTGGACGGCCGTGGCGCGCAAGCCCGCCGTCGCCGCCGAGTACGTCGAGCGCATCCGCGTGTGGGAGGCCTGCCTGACCCGCACGCTTCGCCGCGGGATCGAGCAGGGCCGGTTCGTGACAGCCGACCCGTCGGCGCTCGCCCTCAAGCTCGCGGCCTACAGCGACGGCCTCGCGACCCAGCTCGCCCAGAAGGCCCCCGGCCTCACGCCCGGCGTCGCGCTCGACTGGATGTGGACGCTGCTGGAGCACGAGACCGGGGCGTCGTTCCGGGGCCGACCCGCGCCTCCTCGGCCTCACTCGTAGCGCAGCGACTCCACCGGGTCGGCCTTCGCGGCGCGCGCGGCGGGCAGCGTGCCGGCCAGGAACGCGATCACCATCACCACGACGATGATCAGCGCGATCGACACGGGGTCGAACGCGATCAGCGTCAGCCCGGGCAGGTTCGACAGCAGCGACCCGGCCAGGGTGGCGCTGACGACGCTGCCCGCGATCATCGCGACGCCCACGCCGATCGCGCTGCCGAGGAACCCGATGAACGCGGCCTCGAGGCTGAACAGGCCGAACACCTTCCCGCTGCCCATGCCCATGGCCTTCATCAGGCCGATCTCGCGGGTGCGCTCCTGCACGCTCATCAGCAGCGTGTTGACGATGCCGAAGCTCGCCGCGAGCAGGGCGATGATCGCGAAGGCGTTGAGCACGAGCACGATGCCGTCGATCACCGTGGTGAACGTGCCCAGCTGCTCGGCGACGGTGGTGCCGGTGTAGCCGGCGGAGGCGAGACGGTCCTCGAGGTCGCTCACCTGCCCGTCGGATGCGTCCGCGGCGAACCGCACCGTGGCCTGCGCGTAGCGGTCGACCTGGTCGGCGGGCAGCCCGACGTTCTGCGCGTCGAACAGGGCCGTGCCGAGCGCCGCGTTCGGGGTGACCGCCGCCCCGGCGGGCGAGGCGATGCTCTCCTCGGCGACGCCGACGACGGTCGCGGTGACCGTGTGCTGCGTGCGCGTGGCGTCGGTCACGGACAGCGTGACGGACCGACCCACGGCCGCCTCGTCGTCCGCGAACCCCAGGGGACCGACGTACGACGTCGGGACGACCACCTGCAGGTCGGTCGCGTCGTCGTCGGGCTGGGCGCCCGCCGTCAGGGTGAGCTGCTGTCCCGGCGCGAGGGCGCTCGCCGAGACGACGTATTTCGTCCCGCTCTCGCCCTCGACGTAGTCGGTCGCGAGCGACTCGGTCGGCTGCACGGCCAGCACGCCGTCGACGCCCTCGAGGGTCGTCACGTCGTCCGGGGTCAGGGCGACGACGGTCGCCCCGGGGGCACCGAACCCGCCCGCGGCGACGGTGTCGGGGTCGTACTCGGCCGGGCCCGGGTTCGCCCCGCCGAGACCCTGCGCGTCGTCGGAGGCCTTCGTGACCGTCATCGTGTCGGACGAGCCCACGGCCGAGACCGTGTCGTCGATGTAGGCGTTGATGCCGGTGCCCAGCCCGCTCGTCAGCGTCAGCGTGAAGGCGCCGACGAAGATCGCCAGGACGGTCAGGATCGTCCGCGTCTTCGACCGGAACGTGTTCGAGACGGCGGTCAGCAGCAGGTCGAGGGTCGTCATGCCGCCACCTCGGTCTCGTCGTCGACGATCAACCCGTCGCGGATCACGATGCGCCGGTCACAGCGCGCCGCGAGCTCCTCGTCGTGGGTCACCACGATCAGCGTGATGCCGCTCTCGCGGTTCAGCGAGAACAGGATGTCCTCGACGACCGCCCCGGTCGCCGTGTCGAGGTTGCCGGTGGGCTCGTCGGCGAAGATGATGCGCGGGTCGTTGACCAGCGCGCGCGCGATCACCGTGCGCTGCTTCTGACCACCCGACAGGTTCAGGGCCTTGTTCTTCGCCTTGTCGGCGAGCTCGAGCTGCTCGAGGGCCGCCAGGCCGCGGCGACGGCGTTCGCCGCGGGGCACGCCCGCGATCTTCATGGGCAGCACGACGTTCTCGAGCACCGATGAGCTCGACGTGAGGAAGAACTGCTGGAACACGAAGCCGAACGTCTTGTTGCGCGTCCGGTTGAGGCGCCCTCCCTTGAGCGTGCTCGTGTCGACGCCCTCGAGCTCGACGGTGCCGGTCGTCGGGGCGTCGAGCAGGGCGAGCACGTGCATCAGGGTCGACTTGCCCGAGCCGCTCTTGCCGACGATCGCGACGCTCTCGCCCTCGGCGATGTCGAAGCTCACCCCCTTCAGGGCCTCGAACCGGTTCGGGCCGCGCCCGTACGAACGGTGGACGTCTCGGACCGAGATGATCGGCGCCATGGTGCTCCTGTCGCTGACGGCCCCGGTGTCTCCGGGGCCGAGACCCACCCTCGCGGGCCGCGCCGACCGGGTCGTCCCCCCACCGCGGACACCTGCCGGCCGTCGAGTACCGCACCTGCGGTACGCGACGTCGGGCCAGAGGGGGACTCGGCCGTCGGCGTTCCAGGGCACGATGGGGTCATGACGACGACGGACGGCAGGAGGCGCGAGCCCGCCTACCCGCGTCCTCGCGTCCCCTGGTGGCTGGGCGACACGCTCGCCGCGGTGCTCGTCGTCGGTGCGGCGTTCGCCCCCTTCCCCGTCGCGGGGTTCCGGCCGACCGGCGGGCTGGCCGTCGCGGTCGTCCTCGCCCCCGTCGTCCTGCTGCCGTTTCGTCGTCGACGCCCCGTCCCGGTGCTCGCCGCGATCGTCGGCCTGTTCGGCATCGCCGCCCTGCTCGGCACGCTCGCACCGGGCGTCGTCCTCGCCACCGGCATCGCCGTCTTCGCCGTGGCCGCGCGGACCCCGCGCCGCCGCACCATCGTCGTGACGGTCGTCACGGTCCTGGCCGTCGCCCTGCTCGGCCTGCTGGGGGTGGGGGGACGCGTCGTCGACCTGCCCGTGGTCCAGTTCACGCTCCTGGTCGCCTTCGCCGCCGCGGCGGGCGACGCCAGCCGCTCCCGACGGGAGTACATCGAGGCCGTCACCGAACGCGCCGAGCGAGCCGAACGCACCCGTGAGGCCGAGGCCTCGCGCCGGGTGGCCGAGGAGCGGTTGCGCATCGCCCGCGACCTGCACGACGCCGTCGCCCACCAGATCTCGGTGATCAGCCTCAACGCGGGCGTCGCGTCGTCGGCGATCGAGACGCGACCCGAGAAGGCGGTGACGGCCCTCGCGACCATCCGCCGCGCCTCCCGGACCGTCCTCGGCGAGATCGGCGACCTGCTCGAGGTGCTGCGCGCCGGGGACTCCGAGCGGGTCGCGTCGCCGCAGCCGGGCCTCGCACGACTCGACGAGCTCGTGGCCGGGTTCGCCGACGCGGGCCTCGTCGTGAGCACGCGGGTCGAGGGCCCGCTCGCCGCGGTCACGGGCGCGGTCGACCTCGTCGCGTACCGGGTCGTGCAGGAGGGGCTGACGAACGCCGGCAAGCACGGCGGCGAGAACCGCGCCCACGTGCTCGTCGCGGTCGACGAGCACGAGGTGTCGGTCGTGGTGACGAACCCCGTGCCGGCGTCGCGGGACGTGACCGAAGCGGCGGACGTCCGTGGGGGGTACGGGCTGCTCGGTCTGCGCGAACGCGTCGCCTCGGTTCGGGGCGTCGTCGAGACCGGGCCGACGCCGGGCGGCTACCGGTTGGCGGCCGTGCTGCCGGTGACGCGTGGGGTCGACGTGGCCGGCTCCTCCGGCTCGGCCGGCTCGTCCGGTGGGAGCGGGGGAGCCTCGTGACGACCGTGCTCGTCGTCGACGACCAGCCGCTGATCCGTCAGGCCGTGACCGACATCCTCGACGGCGAGGACGGGGTCGAGGTCGTGGGCGACGCCGTGAACGGTCGTGAGGCGGTGACGCGGGCGTCGGCGCTGAGGCCGGACGTGGTCGTGATGGACGTCCGCATGCCCGAACTCGACGGCATCGGAGCGACGGCCGAGATCTGCGCCGACCCGCTGCTCGCCGGGACGAAGGTGCTGATCCTCACCACGTTCGAGGAGGACGAGTACCTCGTCGCCGCCCTGCGCGCCGGGGCGAGCGGGTTCATCGGCAAGGGCGCGGAGCCCGACGAGATCGTCCGGGCGGTGCGGGCCGTCCACGCGGGGGAGTCGCTGCTGTCGCCCGTCGCGACCCGCAGCCTCATCGAGAAGTACGTCCTGTCGGGTGGCGGCGGGGCGGGATCGGTCTCGGGGACGACGTCGTCAGGGGAGTCGTCGTCGGGGGCGTCGTCGCCGGCCGTGCCGGCCGGGCTCGCGCACCTCACCGACCGTGAGCGCGAGGTGCTGCTGCTCGTCGCCCGGGGTCGCGCCAACGCCGAGATCGCCACCGACCTGGTCATCTCGCCGCACACCGCGAAGACCCACGTCAACCGCATCATGACCAAGCTCGACGCCCACGACCGGGCGCAGCTGGTGATCCTGGCCTACGAGACGGGCTTCCTCGCGCCGGGCGCCGCCTAGCGGCCTTCCCTGCGTCCGAGTGGGCCGAACATGTCCTTCCCCGGCGTGCGGAGGACATCTTCTGCCCACTCGGACGGAGGGGGACGAGGAGGCGCGGGTCAGGCGAGCGCGGCGGGGTCGAGACCGTGCTGCTCGACCTGGATCGCCTGCCGGATGGTCAGCGGGTAGATGCGCGAGAGCTCGGGGTTCGACGGATCGCTCGAGATGTACGCCACGCTCTCGACGTGCTGCTCGAAGGCGTTGACCTTGTCGCGCGGCGCGCCCACCACGAGCTGGAAGCCCAGGGAGGTCAGCGCCGCCAGGGCCCGGCCGGTGTACTCGGCGTCGGCCTTGACGAAGCCCTCGTCGAGGACGATCGGCGCGTAGGTCGGCACCCGGTCGGTGCCGTCTCCCAGCCGGAACCGCAGGGCGGCCCCCAGCACGAACGCGATGAGCTCCTGCCCCTCGCCGCCGGACTTGCCGGCCACGCCCTCGTGGACGATCTGCGTCCCGTCGGCGCGGGTCTCGATCGCCCGGAACTGGTAGTGCTCCCGCGCGTCCAGCACCCGGCGGCGCCAGGCGTCACCGACCTTCGATTTCTCCTCGAGGTGGGCGAGGTCGCGGCGGAGCCTCAGGAACCGGCGCTCGACCTCGGACGCGTCCCGCGCCTCCGGAGCCCGTCCGTCCGAGGCACGTGCCTCGGACGTGGCCCCGCTCCCGGCCCCGCCCGTGTGCTCGCGCAGCGTCCGCTTGAACTCGAGCAGGTCGCCGTTCGACACCGGCCGCGGCTCGATGTCGAGCGTCGAGCCCTGCCGGAACTCGATCGACCGCAGGGCCTGCGAGATGGGGCGGACGCCGCGGCGGATGACGTGGCCGTCCTCCTCGATCTGGACGAGCAGCGCCCGCAGGCTGTCGCCCACGTCGCTGCCGGCCCTCTCGAGCCAGCGCTGTCTCGCGTGCGGCAGGTCGTCCTCGACGAGCTGCCGGTGGATCGCCCGGACCGCCGGCAGGCTCTCGATCGTGGCGTCGATGCCCGCGGTGCGGTCGAGTTCGAGGTACCGCTCGAAGACGACGACGAGCGTCGACTCGGCGTTCGCCCGGTCCCGGTCGTGCGCGTCGACCTGGGCCCGCAGCTGCGACGCCGCGTCCCGGTACAGCCGCACGACGTCGGTCGCCTCACGCGGTGCCGCGAACGGCAGCGGGGCGAGGAGTGCCCGCTCGTCGTCGGTCAGGGGGGCGGCGTCGGCGGCGTCCGCGAACTCGTCCTCGATGTCGACGAGCGTCGCGTGCTTCTCGTCGAGCTGCGCGAGCACCTGGTCGATCTCGGCCAGGCGGCGCGTCGCGGCCGAGCGGTCGTCGTCGTGCTGCGCGGCCTCGGCCTGCAGCGTGGCCAGTTCGGGACGCTCGACGGCGATGCGGTCCAGCTGGGCGCGCAGGTCGTCGAGCCTCGCCTGCGCGGGGGCGGTGTCGAGCTCGTCCCAGGTGAACTCCTTCGCGCGGGCGACGGCGTCGGCGACGCGACGGCGTTCGACCGCCTCGGCCTCGATCGCGTCGTACTCGGCGCGGACCCGGGCCAGCACGGCCTCGAGGTCGACGATCTCGTCGCCGAGCTCGGCGATCCGGGCCGCGTTGTCGAGCCCGATCCACGAACGGGTCGACCGGTCGTCCTTGATCACGCGGTCCCGCGAGCCGGTGCGGAGGCCGCGCCGGGTCACGGCACCGCGGGTGCCGGCCGGGCGGGGGCCGCCGAGGTCGTCGGGCCCCTCGACGCAGAGCACGCTGCGGTCGGCGACGAGCTCGTCGTGCAGCCAGCCGCGGAACGGGCTCGCCGGGTCGAGCCGCACCATGGCGGGCACGGTGCGGTCGACCGGGATGAGCGTCGGATCGGCCCCGGTGGTCGCCGGCACGAGCGTGACGCGTCCCCGCACGTCGTTCTCGTCCACCCAGCGGCGCACGGCGTCGAAGTGCGTGCGGTCCACGAGGAGGTGCGTGGCGAGGTCGCCGAGCACGCGCTCGATCGCGACGGCCCACCCGGCGTGCTCGGGCGCGACCTCGAACAGCTCGCCGGCGTAGGGCAGGTCCGACACCGGCACGCCCGCCCCCTCGGCGATGCGCCGACGTCGCTCGATCGCGTCGTCGGGCACGTTGCTGCGGCGCTGTTCGAACGACCGCTTCTGCTTCTCGAGGGCGGCCAGCGAGCGCTTCGTCTCGCCGATGCGGGCGGCGAGGTCGCTGCGGGCGTCGGCGGTCGCGGCCCGGGCGGCCGCGTCGTCGGCCGCGAGGCGGTCGGCACGTTG
>NZ_JACYNS010000118.1:0-7083 GCF_014839405.1 Frigoribacterium sp. CFBP 13605
CGACGCCGTCGGCCAGGCCGGGGCGCCGACCCTCGCACCGGCGACGCCCGGCGAGATCGTCTCGCGGTTGGCCCAGCGGCACGCGGCGCTCGGCGTCACCCGCGACGAGTACGACCTGTTCGAGCGGCACCTCGGCGACGCGTTCGCGGCCGCCCTCGGCCCCCGGCTCACGGCCGAGGTCGCCGACGCGTGGTCGGCCGTCTACCGGCAGGCCCGCGACGAGATGGTGACGACGGTCGAGGCGATCTACCGGCAGGCCGACCTCGAGCCGGGCGAGGAGTGGCGCGAGGCCCTCGTCACCGAACACCGCGTCGAGGCCGAGGACGTCGTCGCACTCACCCTCGTCTCGGCCGACAGCGAGACGCTGCCGCGGTACCGTGCCGGCCAGTTCGCGTCGGTGCAGGTGCGGCTGCCCGACGGAGCCCGGCAGATCCGGCAGTACAGCCTGCGCGGCGGGCACGACGAGCAGTGGCGCATCAGCGCACGGCTGCTGGTCGGCGAACCGCCCGCCCCCGACGGCGAGGTCTCGTCGCACCTGATGCGCGAGCTGCGGGTGGGCGACGTGGTGAGCGTCTCGCCCCCGATCGGGTCGCTGACGATCGACGACCTCGACGACGCCCCGCTGCTGTTCGTCTCGGCGGGCATCGGCTGCACGCCCGTGCTCGGCATGCTCGACCACCTGGCCCGCACCGAGCCCGACCGCGTCGTGACGGTCCTGCACTTCGAGCGCACCCCCGAGCGGCACGCCCACCGCGTCGAGCTCGAGGCGCTGGTCGCGTCGATGCCGAACGCGACGCTGCGGGTCAGCTACACGCAGGGGTCGCTGTCGGCGCTCAGCGCGCTGGCCGAGGCGTCCATCGACGGGCCCGGGGTCTACCTCGACCCGATCGACCTGGCCCGGGTCGACCTCACCGCGTCGCACCGGGTGTTCCTGTGCGGGCCGGTGCCGTTCATGGCGATCGCCCGGGCGGCCCTGATCGGCCACGGCGTCGACGCCGACCGCGTGCACTACTTCGTCTTCGGGCCGGACGACGGCAGCGTCACGGGTGCCGACACCGGGCAGCGCGGGCTCGGGTAGGCGCGGGCGGAGGCGCTGCCGGGTTCGCCGACGGGCTCGCGGGCGGAGGCGCGGGCGAGCTCGCGGGCGGAGGCGCCGGCGGGCTCGTGGGCGGGCCACGCTCAGAGCGCGGGGCAGCTCTCGCGGAGCAGCACCTCGACCGGCAGGGTGACCCGCTGCGCCGGTGCTCCCGGGTCGGTCAGTCGCCGGACGACCGTGCGGACGGCGATGCGGCCGAGCTCGCCCATCGGCTGACGCACCGTGGTGAGCCGGGGCCGGGAGAACCGGCCGGCGTCGATGCCGTCGAACCCCGTCACGAGCACGCGACCGGGCACGTCGACGCCCTGCTCGCCGAAGACGTCGAGGACGCCGAGGGCCGACTGGTCGTTCGCGCAGAGGACGGCTCCGGGCAGGTCGCCGGCCTCGAGCAGGGCCGCCGCCGCGCGACGACCGCCGGCACGGGAGAACTCGCCCGGCTCGACCCGGACCGTGACGCGCGCGCCGGCGGCGCGGTGCGCCTCGACGGCTCGGTCGAAACCGGCGTGACGGTCGAGCTCGTCGGGCGAGTCGGACGGTCCGGCGACGTAGGCGACGTCGCGCACCCCCCGCGACCCCAGCACGAAGTCGGTCAGGGCGTGCATGCCGGCGACGTTGTCGACGCCGACGTGGTCGAGGTCGTCGCCCGGTCGCGAGTCGGCGAGCACGACGACCGGGATGCGTCGCGCCACGTGCGCCAGCAGGTCGCCCGGCACCGTCTGGGCCAGCACCGCGAGCCCGTCGACCCGACCCGCGATGTCGTTGACCATCACCTCGCGGCTCGACCCCCGCCCGGCGGCGACCATGAGGGCGAAGCCCCGTCGCCAGGCCTCGACCTCGGCGCCGCGCAGCACCTCGTCGAAGTACAGGTTCGCCGGGTTCGACCCGGGGTCGACCTCGGGAGGCGCGGTGAGGGTCGTCGCACCGCGGCCCGGGTCGACGACGGTCGGCGGGTCCGCCCGCTCACGGTCGTCGATCAGCGGGATGCGTGAGGCGTCCGACACCCGGGCCCAGTCGGGTTCGGGGCCGTCGATGCCGTCGTGGCCCGGCAGGAAGAGGCCGAGCACGCCCGTGCGTCGGCCGGCGAGGCCGCGGGCCGCGCCGCTCGGCACGTAGCCGAGGGCACGCACCGACTCGAGCACCCGGCTGCGGGTCTCGGGGCGCACGTCGTCGGGACGGCGCAGCACCCTCGACACCGTCGCGATCGACACGTCGGCGTGGGCGGCCACGTCGTAGACGGTCGGGGCCTTGGTCACGAGAGGTCCTCCAGGAGGGCGGCGGCGGGTCGCGGACCATCCTAGGTCGGTCGGTGCCCGGGGCCGACCCGCGCCTCCTGCCCCCGGCCGGTGCAGGACGGCCGTCGGGTGCCGCCGGCGCGGACGTCGACGCGGGCGCCGTCGAGGGCGCCGTCGACGGCGCCGTCGACGGACGTCGCGGGTGCCGTTTGTCGGAGTCGACGATGCGGGGCATACTCGGTATGCACGGGCGCCACGAGGCGACGCCGCGACTCGACCACAGGAGGCCACGTGACGGCACGACCGGACGGCGAGGCGGCCCCGTGACCGTGCGACTGGGCCTGCTGGCGATCCTCGACCAGGGCCCGGGGTACGGCTACCAGTTGCGCAGCGAGTTCGACCGACGCACCGGGTCCACCTGGCCGCTCAACGTCGGCCAGGTGTACTCCACCCTCGACCGGCTCGACCGCGACGGCCTCGTCGAGCGTGACGAGCCCTCGCCCCGCGACACGTCGCCCGAGGCCGACGGGTCGCCGGGGTCCGACGGATCGCCCGGGTCCGACGGGTCGCCCGCCGCCGAGGCCTCGGTGGCGGGCACCGGGCAGGCCGCCGGAGAACACCAACGACTCTGGCGCATCACGGCCGCCGGACGGGCCGAGGTCGCCCATTGGCTCGGGACGGCCGTCGACACCCCCGACGCCACCCGTGACGAGCTGCCGCTCAAGTTCGCCCTCGCCGCGACCCTGCCGGGGGTGGACGTGGCGACGCTCGTGCAGACGCAGCGCCGCGCCTCCTTGGCGAAGCTGCAGCGACTCACCCGGACCAAGCACGCCGGGGGCGACCCGGAGGCGCCCGGCGAGTTCGCCTGGCGCCTCGTCGTCGACTCGATGATCTTCGCGGCCGAGGCCGAGGTGCGCTGGCTCGACCACGTCGAGTCGAGCCTGCGCCGGGCGTCGCTCGCCGAACGGCAGTGGGCGGTCGAGGCCGTGGCCCCGACGACGGGCGGGCCCGGGTCCCCTGCCCGGACGCCGGGGCCGGCGCGGGCCGAACGAGGTCGGTCGTGACCGAGCGCGCCGAGGTGCTGACCCTGCTCGCGGTGGGGCACGAACACGGAACCGGCGACCTCGCCCGCACCGCCCTCGACGGCGTGAGCCTGACCGTCCTCGAGGGCGAGCTGGTCGCCGTCATGGGCGCGTCCGGCTCGGGCAAGTCGACCTTGCTGGCGATCGCGGGCGGCCTGACGACGCCGACCGCAGGGCACGTGCAGGTCGACGGCACCTGGCTCGCCGACCTGAGCGCGGCCGAGGTCGCGCGGGTGCGACGACGGTCGGTCGGCTTCGTGTTCCAGCAGTTCAACCTCGTCTCGACGTTGACCGCGGCCGAGAACGTCGCCCTGCCGCTCGAACTCGACGGCATCGGCACCCGTGCCGCCCGGCGTGCCGCCGACGACGCGCTGGCCACCCTGGGCCTGGCCGCTCGAGGACGGGCCTTCCC
Organism: Frigoribacterium sp. CFBP 13605; assembly: GCF_014839405.1. NCBI lineage: Bacteria > Bacillati > Actinomycetota > Actinomycetes > Micrococcales > Microbacteriaceae > Frigoribacterium > Frigoribacterium sp. CFBP 13605. The sequence continues at coordinate 3,823 of NZ_JACYNS010000118.1, forward strand.
CGCCGAGCTCTCGGGCGGCGAGCAGCAGCGCGTCGCGATCGCCCGCGCCCTCGTCGGCAGCCGTCGCCTGGTGCTCGCCGACGAGCCGACCGGCGCGCTCGACAGCAGCACGGGCGACGAGGTCATGGGCCTGTTGCGCGAACGGGTCGACGCGGGTGCCGCGGGCCTGCTCGTCACGCACGACGCCCGCCACGCCGCCTGGGCCGACCGGATCGTGTTCCTCCGCGACGGCCGCCTCGTCGACGAGTCCGCGCCGCGGGGGCCCGAGTCGCTGCTGACCCCGGAGGCGCGGTGACGGCCGGCGGCCTCGTCGCGCGTCGACAGGTGCTCAGGCGCCTGCGCGAGTACGTGATGGTCGTGCTGCTGATCGCGCTGCCCGTGGCCGGCGCCTCGGGGGCGGCGGTGCTCGTCGCGAGCGCGATGCCCACGACCCGGCAGGAGATCACCTCGACGCTGGGCCAGACGGCCGCCCGGGTGCACTGGACCGGCTACGAGACCCGGCAGTCCGTCCGGGGGCTGAACCAGTGGTCGGGCGACGAGGTGACCTACCGCCCGCCGGCCGACGTCGTGCCCGGGGTCGAGCGGACGCTCACCCTGCGCACCCTCTGGACCCGGGTCGGCACGTCCCCTGCCGGCGTCGTGGTCGGACCGGTGACCGACCCGGCCTTCGAGGGCCGTTACGTGCTCGAGCGGGGGCGGGCCGCCGAGCGGGGCGACGAGGTGCTCGTCACGCCCGCCCTCGCCCGCGACGACGGGCTCGAGACGGGATCGACCACGACCGTGCACCGCGTCCCCGGCGCCGACGGCCCGCGCGACCTCGAGGTCACGGTCGTCGGCATCATGTCCGAGGTCGGCGGCGGCACGGACGACCGGCAGGTGTTCGCCCGCGACGACCTGGCGGCGGGCCTGCCCGATCCGTCGTCGACGGCCTCGGCGTCGTCGACGTCGTCCGAGCAGTACCTCGTGGGGGACGCCGTCGACTGGGGCGAGGTGCGCGAGTTGGGACGCGCGGGATTCGTCGTCTGGTCGGCGGCGGTCGTCGCCGACCCCCCGCCCGAGGGCACCCCCGGGCTCGAGAGCGAGGCGGGTTACGGCAGCACGGGCACCTACGCCGCCCTCGGCGTGGTCTTCGCCGTGTTCGCCGGCGCCGAGGTCGCCCTGCTCGCGGGGGCGGCCTTCGGGGTCGGGGCCCGTCGGCAACGCCGCACGCTGGCCGTGCTGGCCGCGGTCGGGGCCGACCAGCGCACGCTGACCCGGATCGTGACGCGGCAGGGGGTGTGGGTCGGCGTCGTCGCCGCGGTCACCGGTCTCGCCGTGGGAGTCGACCTCGGCATCGGCGTCGTGGCCCTCGCCCGTCGAGCCGGCGTCGACGTGGGCCCGTTCGCCTTCTGGGGCGTCCACGTCCCCGGCGTCGTGGTCGCGGGCATCGGACTCTTCGCCGTCGCCGTGTCGTGGATCGCGGCCGTGGTGCCCGCGCGCCGTGCCGGCCGGGTCGACGTGATGGACTCGCTGCGCGGCGGGACGGCCTCGGGGGCGGTGGACGCCGCGTCGGACCGCGGCCGCGGCCGACGATCCGCGGTGCTCGCCGGCGTCCTCGTCGTCGGCGGCGTCCTCGCCTGCTTCGGGGCGGGATGGGTCTCGTACGCCACCTCGGTCCCGGTCGGCTCACGCTGGTGGTGGGCGGCGTTCGTCGGCCTCGCGGTCTCCGCCGTGGCCGCCCTCGTCGGCGTCCTGCTGCTCGTGCCGGCGCTCGTCCGTCGGCTCGGGCGCGCGTCCACGCTCGCACCCGTGCCGTTGCGGCTCGCCCTGCGCGACGCCTCCCACGGCGTCGCCCGCACGGCTCCCGCCGTGGCGGCCGTCACCACGGCGGCGTTCGTCGCGGTGTTCGGCGTCTCGATGTCGACCGCGGCCGCACGACAGTCCGAGGACTCCTTCTACCGCCCCTACCCGGCGGGCACCGTGGCGATCTCGTACGACCAGGCGTCCGACCTCCGCGTGCCGGGCGGCTCCCCCGAGGCGGCCTCGCTCGACTCCGCGGCCGTCGCCGCCGTCGCGCGCGGCCTCCCGGTGGGCGACCGTGCCGTGTGGCAGACCCCGGTCCCCAGCGGTTACGACTCGAACGGCGCCCCGGTCGCCGTCGACGCGGTCACGCCGTGGGCCGTGCTGACCGTCCCCGACCGTTGCGACTCGTCGACGGGGCGCCTCGCGGGCCTGTCGTCCCGTGAGGCGCAGCGGATCACCGATGCCGACCCGGCCTGCGACTACCCGCTCGGCTCGTTCACGTCACAGGACAACATCATCGTGACCGACGAGGACGGCCTCGCCGTGACCCTGGGGGCCGCTCCGTCCACGGCCGCCCGAGCCGCGTTCGAGTCGGGCGGCGTCATCGCCTTCGACCCGTCGCTCATCGTCGAGGGCGAGGCCACCATCGGTCTCGCCACCCCGGCCGAGGTCGAGGACGGCTTCGACGCCTCGGCCACCCCCTCGACGTCCGTGTCGCTCCCGGCCGTCGTCCAGCGTCCGACGACGCTCAGCACCGGGGCCGTCCTGATGAGCCCCGGGACCGCCGAGCGGCTGGGCTTCGAGCTGACCCAGCGTGCCGTCGTGATGGCCACCGACCGGCAGCCGACCGAGGACGAGGCCGCCGGCCTCCGGGCCGCGGTCACCACCGCCACCGACGGCCGGGCGACGGTCGAGACGAGTCCCGTCGATCGGGGCCTCGACCTGGCCCTCGTCCTGGCACTCCTCGCGACGACCCTCGTCTGCGCCGCGGCGGCCGCGGTCGCCCTGGGGCTGGCCCGCGCCGAGGGCCTGAGCGACCAGGTGACCATGCAGGCCGTCGGAGGCACGGACGCCCAGCGACGCGCCATGTCGTTCTGGCAGGGCGTGGTGGTCGTGGGCACGGGTGCCGTGCTGGGCACGATCCTGGGGCTGGTGCCGACGGGGGCCATGGTCTGGGCCTCGGACCTGCCGTTCGCCCCACCGTGGTGGGTGCTCGCCGTCGTGGCCGTCGGGCTTCCCCTCGTCGTCGCCGCCGGCAGTGCACTCACGAGCCGTCGACCGGCCTCCCTCGTGCGACGACCCGTGCTGGACTGACGAGCGGGCGGGCCGCCGCTAGCGGGTCTCGTCGACGCGACGACGCCGCCCGACGCCGACGCCGACCACGCCGACCGCGACGATCAACAGGGCGGCGAGGGCCACCGGCCCCGGCTCCGAACCGGTCCACGCGAGAGCGGCCGAGGAGGCGCGGGCCGGGTCGGC
>NZ_JACYNS010000119.1:0-7063 GCF_014839405.1 Frigoribacterium sp. CFBP 13605
TCCGGAGTTGCCGACATCGGACGAGCAAGCCGGGCCGGTCGGGGCCGAGCGGCCGGGTGGGGTCGAGCAGGTCCCCGTCGGCAAGTCAGGACAACGACCGCCGAAACGGCCCGCAGGAGGCGCGGCGCAGCCGATCGCCTGAGTTGCCGACTCGCACGGGCAGGCCGGGCCGGTGGGGGCCGAGCGGCCGGGTGGGGTCGAGCAGGTCCGCGTCGGCAAGTCAGGAGAACGACCGCCGAAACGGCCCGCAGGAGGCGCGGCGCAGCCGAACTCCGGAGTTGCCGACATCGGACGAGCAAGCCGGGCCGGTCGGGTCCGAGCGGCCGGGCCGTCGGGGCCAGGCGAGCCGAGCGGTCGGGGCCAGGCGAGCCGAGCGGTCGGAGCCAGGCGAGCCGAGCGGTCGGAGCCAGGCGAGCCGAGCGGTCGGAGCCAGGCGAGCCGGGCGGTCGGGGCCAGGCGGGTCGGGCCGGTCGACTCCGTGCGCCGAGGCGACGGGAGGTGTCGGGCGGGGTGGGGCTAGGCGGCGCCGTCGAACATCGAGGTGACCGAACCGTTGTCGAAGACCTCGTGGATCGCCCGGGCGATCAGCGGGGCGATGGGCAGGATCTCGAGCTTGTCGAACTTCTGGTGCTCGGTGAGCGGCAGGGTGTCGGTGACGACGACCGAGTCGATGAACTCGCTGTTGAGGATCTCGGGGGCGGGGTCGCTGAAGACCGCGTGGGTCGCGGCGACCACGACGCCGATCGCGCCGTTGGCCTTGAGCGCCTCGGCGGCCTTGACGATGGTGCGACCGGTGTCGATCAGGTCGTCGACCAGCAGACACACGCGACCCGAGACGTCGCCGACGATCTCGTGGACGGTGACCTGGTTCGGCACCAACGGGTCACGGCGCTTGTGGATGATCGCGAGGGGGGCGTCGAGCTTCTCGCTCCAGATGTCGGCGACGCGGACGCGGCCCATGTCGGGCGAGACCACCGTCAGGGTGGTGTTGTCGAGCTTGGCGCGGAAGTGCTCGAGCAGCACGGGCATGGCGAAGAGGTGGTCGACCGGGCCGTCGAAGAAGCCCTGGATCTGCGGGGCGTGCAGGTCGACGCTCATGATGCGGTGCGCTCCGGCCGCCTTGAAGAGGTCGGCGACGAGCCGGGCGGAGATCGGCTCGCGGCCCCGGCCCTTCTTGTCTTGCCGGGCGTACGGGTAGAACGGCGCCACGACGGTGATGCGCTTGGCCGAGGCCCGCTTCAGTGCGTCGACCATGATCAGCTGTTCCATCAGCCACTCGTTGATCGGCGCCGAGTGGGACTGGATGACGAAGGCGTCCGAGCCACGGACGCTCTCGTCGAAGCGGGCGTAGAGCTCGCCGTTGGCGAAGGTGCGGGCGTCGGTCGGGATCAGCTCGCTGCCGAGCTCGGCGGCGATCTGGTTGGCCAGTTCGGGGTGCGCACGCCCCGAGATCAGAACGAGTCGGTTCTCGCCGGTGATCTTGATTCCGGACACGTCACTCGCTCTCCGGCCCCGAGGGGCCAACCCGACCGGGTTCAGTCGGTCGTTCGTTCGGCGCGAGCGGCGGCCTCGGCAGCCGCCGAGCCGGGGCGGTTCGCCTCGACCCATCCACTCGCATTGCGCTGTGGAGCGATGCTCAAGGCCAGGGCACCGGCCGGCACGTCTTTGCGGACGATCGTTCCGGCGCCTGTGTACGCTCCGTCGCCAATCCTAACGGGGGCGACGAAGACGTTGTGCGACCCGGTGCGGACGTGCGACCCGACCTCGGTGCGGTGCTTGTCCACGCCGTCGTAGTTGGCCGTGATGGTGCCGGCGCCGATGTTCGACCCCTCGCCCACCTCGGTGTCGCCCACGTAGCTGAGGTGCGGCACCTTCGACCCGGCGCCGATCTGCACGTTCTTGGTCTCGACGAAGGTGCCGATCTTGCCGTCGGCGGACAGGAGCGTGTTGGGCCGCAGGTACGCGAACGGCCCTACGGAGGCGCGGGCACCGATGACGGCGAGCGTCGCGTCCGTGCGCTTGACGGTCGCCCCCTCGCCCACCTCGGTGTCGACGAGGGTGGTGTCGGGGCCGACGACCGCGCCCGGGGCGATGTAGGTCGCGCCGCGGAGCTGGGTGCCCGGCAGCAGTTCGACGTCGGGGCTGAGGGAGACGTCGCGGTCGATCCAGGTGGTCTGTGGGTCGACGATCGAGACGCCCTCGCGCTGCCAGTGCTCGACGATGCGGTCGTTCAGCCGACGAGCCGCGGCGGCGAGCTGCACGCGGTCGTTGATGCCCTCGAGGCGCCACGTCTCGTCGATCGCCCGTGCGGCGACGACCTCGCCGGCACCGGTGAGCAGGCCCACCATGTCGGTGACGTACTTCTCGTTCTGCGCGTTGGCCGACCCGATGCGGGGCAGGTGGGTGCGCAGGGCGGCGACGGTGAAGACGTAGGTGCCCGAGTTGATCTCGCGCACGGCCCGCTCGTCGTCGGTGGCGTCCTTGTGCTCGACGATGCGGTCGACGTCGCCCGACTCGCGGCGGACGACCCGCCCGTAGCCGGTGGCGTCGGGCAGCACGGCACTCAGCAGCGTCGCCGAGGCGGAGGCGGCACGGTGCTGGTCGAGCAGGGCGGTGAGCGTCGCGTGGTCGAGGAAGGGCACGTCGGCACTGACGACCACGACGTCGCCGGTGAACTCGGCGGGCAGCGCCTCCACCGCTTGTTCGACGGCTCGACCGGTGCCGGGCACGTCGTCCTGATCGACGACGAGCGCGTGCGGGGCGGTGTCGAGCACGCTCGCGACGACCAGGTCGCGCTCGTGCCGCACCACGGCGACGAGGTGGTCGGGCCGGAGCGCGCCGGCGCTCTCGAGCACGTGCTGGATCAGCGGCAGCCCCGCCAGGCGGTGCAGGACCTTCGGGGTCGAGGACTTCATGCGGGTGCCCTGCCCTGCGGCGAGGACGACGACGGCGAGCTGGCGTTCGGGCATGGTGCTCCTTGGTGAGGGGTGGCGCGTGATCACCGCCGATCCTCCCACGGGAGGCCGCCCGACCACGGGTCACCCACCCGGCGTGGGGAGGCCGCCGACACCGAGACGCGGTGGGGAGGAGTCAGCGGGAGCGGACGACGGCGACCGAGCCCGAGACCGCGACGGCGTCCTCGACGAGCGCGACGGCGACGTCGGGCAGCCCGGTCCCGTCGACGACGGCCTTGCGTGCCCGGTAGAAGAGCCAGCTGCCGACGAGGGCACCGGACGCCCCGGCGAGCGCTGCGGCCACGGGGGTGCCCCGACGGCCGGTGCCGGCCATCGCGATCCCCGCGACGGCGCCGGAGACCGCTCGACCGAACAGCGGGCCGGCACCGACCCGGCTCGGCGTGGCCGGCAGCTTGTCGCCGACGAGCTCACCGACGCCCGCGGCCACCAGGGCACCGCGGCCGAGGGGTGAGCGGAACAGGCGCCAGCGCTGCCAGGGGCCCCGCGCCTCCTGGGCGTCGTGGTTCAGGGCCAGGACGGCGAGCGGCGTCGCCGAGCGCGACCCGCTGAGGACGCCGAGCAGGACGGCCCGGACGAGGGATGGCGTGGGATCGGTCTTCGACATGGCTGGAGTCCTCGTCGTCGGATGGACGCCGAGGGCGCCCGCGGTCGGGGCGGGACGGACCCGACGAGCCGACCGCGACCTGCGACGCTCGGGGCTCCGCCACCAGGATTCGAACCTAGACCTAACAGCTCCAAAGGCTGTCGTGCTGCCGTTACACCATGGCGGACCGCGCGTGCGCGCCGGTCCATTCTGCCAGACCACGACTCGACCGAGGTGCCCGCGTGGGGCGACGGGCCCGCCGGGCCGCACCGCGCCTCCCGCACCCGACGACGGCCTCGGGCATGATGGGCGGATGCCCGAGCAGGACGAGGTCGACCGCATCGTCGAGGCGTGGCGCCACGAGCGACCCGACCTCGACTTCGCGCCGCTCCAGGTGCTCTCGCGCGTCGGGCGGCTGTCGAAGCACCTCGATCGCGCCCGTCGCGAGGCGTTCACCGCGAGCGACCTCGAGTCGTGGGAGTTCGACGTGCTCTCGGCGCTGCGTCGGGCCGGCGACCCCTACCAGCTGAGCCCCAAGACGCTTCTGCAGCAGACCCTCGTCTCGAGCGGCGCGATGACCAACCGCATCGACCGGCTCGTGGCCCGCGGCCTGGTCGAACGCCGCACCGACCCGAACGACGGCCGGGGCATCCTGGTCACGATGACCGGCGACGGACGGCGCGCGGTCGACGCCGCGATCGAACGCCTCGTCACGGCCGAGGGCACCCTGCTCAGCGACCTCAGCGACGACGACCGCCGCCGCCTGACCGACCTGCTGCGGACGCTGAGCCTCACCCTCGGCGACTGAGTCGGGGCGACCGGCGGAGCACGCCGGCCCGCTCGCTACGCCAGCAACTCGCTCAGCTCGAGCCAGCGCACCTCGAGCTCGCCCGTCTTGTGGTCGAGCGCCGTCAGCTTCGCCTGCAACGCGGCCAGACCGTCGAAGTCGGACTGGTCGAAGGAGGCGAACTGGGCCAGCAGGGTCTCGCGCTCGCCCGAGGCCTTCGCGAGCTTGCGGTCGATCGATCCGAGCTCTTTCTCGGCGTTGCGCTTCTCGGCTCCCGACAAGCCGGAGGCGGCGGCCGAGGCCGCGACGGACGCCGAGGCCCCCTGGACGGCCGTCGGGCGGTCGGTCGCGCCTCCTTGGTTCTGGGTCGCCTCGCGACGCAGCTGCAAGTACTGGTCGACACCGCCGGGCAGGTGCCGGAAGCGGCCCTCGAGCACGGCGTACTGCTGGTCGGTGACGCGCTCGAGCAGGTACCGGTCGTGCGAGACGACGAGCAGGGTGCCGGGCCAACCGTCGAGCAGGTCCTCCATCGCGGCGAGCATGTCGGTGTCGAGGTCGTTGGTGGGCTCGTCGAGGATGAGCACGTTCGGCTCGTTCAGCAGGATCAACAGGAACTGCAGGCGGCGCTTCTGGCCACCGGACAGGTCTTTGATGGGGGTCTGCAGCTGGGCGCTGGTGAAGCCGAGGCGCTCGAGCAGCTGCCCGGGCGTCATCTCTTTGCCCCCGGTGACGTACGAGGTGCGCTGCCGGCCGATGACGTCGTTCACCCGCTCGTGCGCGACCTCGTGGAGGTCGGCGAGCTGCTGGTCGAGGATCGCGAACTTGACCGTCTTGCCCTGTTTGACGCGCCCCTCGGTGGGGGCGATGGCCCCGGTGACGACCTTCAGCAGCGTCGACTTGCCGGCGCCGTTCACGCCGAGCACGCCGGTGCGCTCCCCCGGCGCGATGCGCCACTCGACGTCCTGCAGCACGCGCTTGTCTCCGAACGAGACGCCGACCTCGACGAGGTCGACGACGTCCTTGCCGAGGCGCGCGGTCGCCATCTGCGACAGCTGGACGGCGTCACGCACGGGCGGCTCGTCGGCGATCAGCTCGTTGGCCGCGTCGATGCGGAACTTGGGCTTGGTCGAGCGCGCCGGGGCCCCGCGACGGAGCCAGGCGAGCTCTTTGCGCATGAGGTTCTGGCGCTTGGCCTCGGAGGCGGACGCCATGCGGTCCCGCTCGACGCGCTGGAGCACGTAGGCCGCGTAGCCACCCTCGAAGGGTTCGACGATGCCGTCGTGGACCTCCCAGGTGTCGGTCGAGACCTCGTCGAGGAACCACCGGTCGTGGGTCACGACCACGAGGGCGCCCGAGTTCGTCGACCAGCGACGCGAGAGGTGCTGCGCCAGCCAGGCGACGCCCTCGACGTCGAGGTGGTTGGTGGGCTCGTCGAGGAACAGGACGTCCCAGTCGCCGACGAGCAGGGTCGCGAGGGCCACGCGTCGACGCTGGCCTCCGGAGAGGTCCTCGACCCGCGCCTCCCACGGGATGTCGGTGGCGAGGCCCGAGATGACGTCGCGGATGCGCGCGTCGCCGGCCCATTCGTGCTCGTCGCGGTCGCCGACGATCAGGCTGCCGACCGTGGCGCCCTCGGGCAGCACGTCCCGCTGGTCGAGCATGCCGATGGTCAGGCCGCGGCGGGTCGTCACACGACCGTCGTCGGGTTCGAGCCGACCCGCGAGCACCGACATGAGCGTCGACTTGCCGTCACCGTTGCGGCCGACGACACCGATGCGGGAGCCCTCGTCGATGCCGAGGGTCACCCCGTCGAGGACGACCTTGGTCGGGAATTCGAGACGGAGGTTTTCTGCGCCGAGTAGATGAGCCACCACAGAAGCGTAGACGGCCCGGGCCGGGCGGCCGACTCGACGGTGCTCGACCGGGGTCAGCCCAGCGACGCCACCCACTCGTCCGAGCCGTCGGTGAACTCCTGGCGCTTCCAGATCGGGGTGCGGGCCTTGACCTCGTCGACGAGCGCGGCGCAGGCCGCGAACGCCTCGGCGCGGTGGGCCGACGCCACGGCGCAGGCCAGCGCGACGTCGCCCACGACGAGGTCGCCGTAGCGGTGCTCGACCGCGATCGCGACCTCGGGGTGCGCCTCGGCCACGGCGACCGCGACCTCGTGGATCACCTCGGTCGCCGTCGGATGCGCCTCGTAGTGCAGGGCCTCGACGCCCCGCCCCTCGTCGTGGTCGCGGACGACGCCCTCGAACGTCACGACCGCCCCGGAGGCGCGGCTCGTCACGAGCGCGGAGCACTCGGCCACCGACACGGTCACGTCGACGACGCGGGCGAGCAGCACGCGCTCGGAGGCGGGAGGCGCGGCGGGCGCCCCGGCGGAGGCGCCGCCGGGCAGGAGGGTCGGATCGTCGGTGGTCATGCGGCCCCCTCGGGACTGGGATGGCGGTTCTGGGCGTGGTCGACCCCGTGCAACTGGTCGACCACGTGGTCGAGGACGTCCTCGAGGACCGCGAGCCCGTCGCGCACCCCGCCGCGCGAGCCGGGCAGGTTGACGACGAAGGTGCCGCCGGCCACGCCGGCGAGCCCCCGGGAGAGGACGGCCAGGGGCGTCGAGGCCGCACCCCTGCGCCGGAGTTCTTCGGCGATGCCGGGCAGTTCGCGGTCGAGCAGCGGCAGGGTCATCTCGGGCGTCGCGTCGGTCGGCGACACCCCGGT
>NZ_JACYNS010000120.1:0-7005 GCF_014839405.1 Frigoribacterium sp. CFBP 13605
CGGGGCGGCGGTCGAAGGAGGCGCGGTGCAGCGGGGCCTCGACGTCCAGCCCGCGCAGAACGGCACGAAACCCGGCCCGAAGCAGACCCCGCGCGCACCGGGCTCGGCGGCCGGCAACCGCGGAGGCGGCGCCGCCGCACGCAAGGCCCGCTCGGCCGCCCGCAACTCGACCGGCACCTCGCCCCGCAAGAAGAAGTAGCGCCGGCGCCCGGGAGCGTCAGCGCCAGACGGTGCGGGGCCGCAGCAGCCGGTGCCGCGGCTCGCTGTCGTCGAGCAGCAGCGAGAGCACGGCTCCTGCGACGTCGACGAGCGGTTGCTCGACGCTCGACAGGCCGAGCGCCGAGGCGACCGGGGTGTCGTCGTAGCCCACGACCGGCACCGACGACCCCAGCACGACCGATGCCCCGAGCGCGAGGGTGTCGCTCGCGCACACCACGGCGTCCACCGCGACTCCCGCGTCGAGCACCGACCGGACCGCAGCCGAGGCGAGCGGCACCGAGTCCTCGACGGCCAGGTCGAGCGCGTCGATCGAGGCCGGATCGAGCGTGCCCCGTGACGCGAGCGCCTCGCGCCACCCGCGCCTCCGGTCGTCCCCGGCGCCCGAGCCGGCGGGCCAGCCGAGGAAGGCCACGTGCGTCGCACCCCGGTCGAGCAGGTCGTCGGTCGTCGAGGCGAGGCCGGCGCGTCCGTCGACGTCGACCCAGCGGTGTTGCGGGTCGCCCATGTCGTCGATCCCCCAGGGCCGACCGAAGGTGACGAAGTCGGCGCCGGCGTCGATCAGCCATTCGGTGCGCGGGTCGTCGAAGAACGTCGAGGTGAGCACGAACCCGTCGACGTCGGCGCCGTCGAGCAGGCGGCGGAACTGGGCGATCTCGTCGTCGGGCCCGGCCGCCGTGTACAGCAGGATGCGGTGGTCGCGAGCGTCGGCCTGCTCGGTGACCGCGTGCAGGAACCGGTCGAGCACCGCGCCCGAGATGCCGTTCTGCACGGGGTCGAGCCGGATGCCGATGGTCGAGCTCTTGCGGGTGCGCAATCGTCGCGCCGACGCGTGCGGCCGGTAGCCGAGGTCCGCGATCGCCCGCTCGACCCGGCCCCGCGTGTCGGGTCGGACGATGTCGGGCGCGTTCAGCACGTTCGAGACGGTCTGCCGCGACACCCCCGCGACCGAGGCGACGTCGCTGACGGTCGGGAGGCGCGGTGTCGGAACCCGAGTCATCGCGCCCTCCACCCCGGCGCCGGTCGGCGGCCTCGGGTCACGTTACCCCAGCGCCCGGGTGCCTCTCGGCTCCCCGGTCTTGACACCCACGGGGCGGCCTGCCTACTCTGACGACACGGATTTGATCGATCAAATCGCACGTCCGCCCCCGCTCCATCCCGAGGCGCCACCCCGGCACCACACCCCGACCACAGCACCCGCACCATCGCAACGACGCGACGAGAGGCCCACCATGCGACGACGCACGACCCGCCTGGCGGCAGCAGCCGCCCTCACCACCATCTCGGCCCTGGCCCTCACGGCCTGCGGCTCCGGCTTCAGCGAGGGGTCGGGCGCCGCGAGCGACGGCGCCCTCACCAGCAGCGACGACTCGCTGACCGTGCTGATCGGCTCGAGCGGAGACGCCGAGACGAAGGCCGTCACCGAGGCCGTCGCGAGCTGGTCCGACGACTCGGGCACCGGCGCCGAGGTCAGCGTGGCCTCCGACCTGCCGCAGCAGCTCAGCCAGGGCTTCGCCTCGGGCGAGCCGGCCGACGTGTTCTACGTCTCGACCGACACGCTCGCGGGCTTCGCCGGCAACGGCAGCCTGCTGGCCTACGGCGACCAGCTCGCCAACGAGGGCGACTTCTTCCCGACCCTCGTCGACAGTTTCACGCTCGACGACCGGTTCTACTGCGCGCCCAAGGACTTCTCGACCCTCGGCCTGATCATCAACACCGACATGTGGGCCGCGGCCGGCCTGACCGACGCCGACGTCCCGACCGACTGGGACTCGCTGAAGGCGGTCGCCGCGAAGCTCACGACGGCCGACCACGTGGGCCTGGCCTTCAGCCCCGAGTACGCCCGGGTGGGCGCGTTCATGGCGCAGGCCGGCGGCGCGGTGACCACCGCCGACGGCACCGAGGCGACGCTCGACTCGTCCGAGAACGTCGAGGCGCTGACCTACGTGAAGGACCTGCTGACCAGCGGCGACGCCGCGTTCTCGAGCGACCTCGGCGCGGGCTGGGGCGGCGAGGCCTTCGGCACGGGCAAGGCGGCGATGACCATCGAGGGCAACTGGATCACCGGCGCACTCACCAACGACTACCCCGACGTGTCGTACCAGGTGGCCGAGCTGCCCGCCGGCCCCGGCGGCCAGGGCACGTTGCAGTTCACCAACTGCTGGGGCATCGCCGCCGACAGCCCCAACCAGCAGGCCGCCGTCGACCTCGTCGAGCAGCTGACGAGCACCGACCAGCAGCTCGCCTTCGCCGACGCGTTCGGCGTCATGCCCTCGATCCAGTCGGCCGCCGACACCTGGAAGTCCGACAACCCCGACCAGGCCGCGTTCCTCGACTCGGTCGAGTTCGCCCAGGGCACGCCCACGCAGGACGGGTCCGCCGCCGTGATCAGCGACTTCAACTCGCAGCTCTCCGGCCTGAAGGACGGCGACCCGAAGACGATCCTCGAGTCCGCGCAGAAGAACTTCGAGGCGATCCTCCAGTAACCCTCGGGGCACCGCGCCTCCCCCGGCGCGGTGCCTCGCACTCCCCACCCGACGGGGGCGGCCGGGGCCGCGACGCGTCCTCCCCAGGGCGGTCGCGCCTCCGTCCCTCCCCGGTCCTGCTCCCCGCCTCCCCCGCGGCCGCGCCTCGTCGGCGATCATCCGAGGAGGCGCGACCCATCGACCCGAGACAGCGCACGAAAGGCAGTCCCCATGACCGCGATCTCGACCAAGGCCCCCCGCCGGCGCAGCGCCGTCTCGCGCGGCGAGGGCCTCTCGGGCTGGCTGTTCGTCTCGCCCGTGCTGATCGTCCTGGGCCTCTTCCTGGCCGTGCCCGTCCTGATGGCCCTCTGGGTCAGCGTCTCGGACTGGACCGGCCGGGGCTCCCCCTTCGCGGCCGGCGTCGGCTTCGTCGGGGCGCAGAACTACCGAGACCTGCTCGGCGGCGGCGGCCTGGCCGAGCGCGACTTCGGCCTGAGCCTGCGCAACAACGCCTGGTACGTGATCCTCGTCGTGCCCATCCAGACCGCCGTGGCTCTGCTGCTCGCCGTGTTGGTGAACCGCCAGGTGCTGCGCGGCCGCGGGTTCTTCCGCACCGCGTTCTACTTCCCGTCGGTGACCAGCTCGGTCGCCATCACCGTCCTGTGGCTGTTCCTGTTCTCGCAGAGCGGCGCGGTGAACAAGCTGCTCTCGTTCGTCGGCATCACCGGGCCCGCGTGGTTCAACGACGCCAGCGGCGTGCTGCACAACCTGCTCGCCGTCGTCGGCGTCACGCAGCCCCCGGCCCTGCTGGCCGACCACACCGCCCTCGGCGTCAGCTGGTGGGACTGGCTGGCCGGGCCGTCGGTCGCGATGTCCGCGTTCATCCTGATGGCCGTCTTCACCACCAGTGGCACGTTCATGCTGCTCTTCCTGGCGGCCCTGCAGAACCTCGGTGGCGACGTCCAAGAGGCCGCGATGATGGACGGCGCGAGCGGCTGGCAGCGCTTCTGGCGCATCACGTTGCCGCAACTGCGACCGACGCTCTTCACGGTCCTCACCCTCGGCCTTATCGGCACCTGGCAGGTCTTCGACCAGATCTACACGGGCACCCAGGGCGGCCCGCAGAAGACCACGCTGACGCCCGCCTACCTCTCGTACACCTCGGCGTTCGGCGAACAGGAGTGGGGTCGCGGCGCGGCCATCGCCTTCGTGCTGTTCGTCATCATCGTCGCCTTGACGATCCTGCAGCGCATCGTGCTGCGCGAACGGGCCGTGTCGAAGAGACGCACCCGGCTCTACACGACAGGAGTCGAGCGATGACCACGACCGCACCGATCGCCGACCGGACGAACCCCTCCTCGCCGGTCGCGCCTCCCCCGGCCCCACCTCACCCGGCCGGGCGCGAGCCCCGCAGCACGCGACGCATCGCCGGCACCTCGGTGCTCTACGCCGTGCTGATCGTCATCGCGGCGATCTACATCCTGCCGTTCCTGATCAACGTGGCGACGTCGTTCAAGACCGACCCCGAGGCGGCCTCCGACCCGCTGGCGTTGATCCCGATCACGCCGACGGTCGCCGCCTACCGCCAGCTGTTCCTCAACAGCGACTTCCCGACCTGGTTCCAGAACTCGGCGATCGTGACGATCGTGGTGACGCTCGGGCGGGTCTTCTTCAACTCGCTCGCCGGCTACGCCCTGGCGCGGCTGCAGTTCCGGGGGCGCAACGTCATCTTCGTGCTGCTGATCGGCGTGATGGCGGTGCCGACGGTCGTGCTGCTCATCCCGAAGTTCCTGGTGATCAACCAGCTCGGCATGTACGACTCGTACTCGGGCATGATCGTGCCGCTGCTGACCGACGCCGCCGGGGTCTTCATCATGAAGAACTTCTTCGAGTCGATCCCGCGCAGCGTCGAAGAGCAGGCGCGCATCGACGGCGCCGGCACCTTCCGGGTCTTCTGGTCGATCGTCCTGCCCATGGCTCGCCCGGCCCTCGTGACGATCATCATCCTGTCGTTCCAGGGGTCGTGGAACGAGCTCTCGCACTTCATCGTGTCGACCCAGTCGCCCGAGCTGACCACCCTCACCAAGGGCGTCGCGAGCCTCGCCTCGGGGCAGCTGAGCCAGGGGTCGCAGTACCCGATCAAGCTCGCGGCCGCCGCGGTCATGACGATCCCGGTCGCCATCGTCTTCTTCGTCTTCCAGCGCCGCATCATGAACGCCAGCGCCGGGGCCGTCAAAGAGTGATGCACGCCGCGACGCCCACCCCGTCGCACCCCACGCCCGCCACCCGGAGCCCCAGGAGCCCCCGATGACCCAGACCTCCCCCCTCGATTCCGACCACGCCGACCGGTCGACCCCGACACCCGGCCTCCAGCCGTTCCTCGCCGCCGAGACCGTCGTGCTGAGGGCTCCCGTCCAGGCGTGGTCGGCCGCCGACGGGTCGATGGGCGCGGCGACGATCCACGGCGTCTACCTCGGCGACGTGCGTCTCGTCGCCGGGCACGGCGTCACGGTCGACGGTCTCGTCCCCGAGCACGTGGCCACGGTGCCCCTCGGAGCCTCGTCGGTCCGCTTCGAGTCGCTGCTGCGCGGCCTCGACGACGCCGGAGCCGACCCCGACGTCCGCCTGAGCTCGCTCCGTGACGTCACGACCACGGGCGTCCACGAGCGCCACACGGTCACCTCCCGGCTCGACCGCGAGCTCACGGTCACCCTGGCCGCGACCCTGCGACCCGACTCCTCCCCCATGGACCACGTGAAGGCCGGGATCGTGGGCGCGCCCGTGCGCGACGCGACGCTCACGTCCGACGGCACCCGCGCCTCCTGGCACGCAGAAGGAGTCCGGGTCGACCTCGAGGCCCGAGGAGGCGCGGTGCGGGACACCCCCGCCGGCCTCGTCGTCGAGTGGGTCGCCGTCGTCCCCGCCCGGGGTTCCGTGACGGTCGTTCTCGACCTGGTCGCGACCGCCCCCGACGCCGTCGTCCGGGGCGTGCGGACGCCGCCGCACTGGGCCGACCTCGACCCGGCGCCGCGTGACGGCCGGCTCGCCCGCTGGGTCGACCGTGCCCGCGACGACCTGGCGGCGCTCCGGCTGACCACGACGACGGCACCCGACGACGTGTTCTACGCCGCAGGTGCGCCCTGGTTCTTCACGCTCTTCGGCCGTGACTCGCTCTGGGCCGCCCGCTTCACCCTGCCCCTCGACCTCACGGTCGCGGGCGGCACCCTGCGGGTGCTGGCGGGCCTCCAGGGCACTCGACACGTGCCGGGGACGGCCGAGCAGCCGGGCAAGATCATGCACGAACTCCGTCAACGGACGTTGACGATCCCCGGTGAGGACGTGAGCCTGCCCCCGCTCTACTACGGCACCGTCGACGCGACCGCGCTCTGGATCTGCCTGCTGCACGACGCCTGGCGCTGGGGCCTGCCGCGGGCCGAGGTCGAGGCGCTGCTGCCGCACCTCGACGCAGCCCTCGCCTGGATGCGCGACTCGGGCGACAGCGACGGCGACCTGCTGCTCGAGTACGTCGACGAGACCGGCCACGGCTTGGCGAACCAGGGTTGGAAGGACTCCGGGGACAGCGTCCAGTGGCGCGACGGAACCCTCGCCGAGGGGCCGATCGCGCTCTGCGAGGTGCAGGCCTACGCGTACGAGGCGGCCGTGCACGGGGCCGACCTGCTCGACGCTTTCGGTCGGGCGGGCGGCGACGCGTGGCGCGACTGGGCGGGGCGCCTGCGCGACCGGTTCCGCGCCTCCTTCTGGGTCGACGACGCCGCGGGCGCCTACCCGGCGATCGCCCTCGACGCGGCCAAGCGGCCGGTCGACACGGTCACGAGCAACCTCGGGCACCTGCTCGGCACGGGTCTGCTCGACCCGGACGAGGAGGCGCTGGTCGCGTCCCGCCTCGTCTCGCCCGAGCTGTCCAGCGGATTCGGCCTCCGCACGATGTCGACCGACAGCGCCGGCTACTGGCCCCTGAGCTACCACGGGGGCAGCGTCTGGACCCACGACACGGCCATCGCGGTGCAGGGCCTGGCCCGGGCCGGGTTCGCCGACGAGGCCGCGATGCTCGCCGAGGGCCTGCTCGCGGCGGCGCCGACCTTCGACTACCGGATGCCCGAGCTCCACTCGGGCGACCCGGCCCGCGAGGTGCCGTCGCCCGTGCCGTACCCCGCCTCGTGCCGCCCCCAGGCCTGGTCCGCCGCAGCCGCCGTCGCCGTCTGGTCCGCCACGCACGCCGTGCGCCCGCCCCGCCACCCATGACCGCTCGCCCCGCTGGCCCCGCCGCCGATGGTGCGCGCACCCTCCCGCCGAACGCGGGCGA
>NZ_JACYNS010000121.1:0-6907 GCF_014839405.1 Frigoribacterium sp. CFBP 13605
GCCCGGCCCGCGACACGCCCGGGCGTGGCCGTCCTCGAGGACGCCACCCGCGCCTCCTCGGCCCGCTCGCCGGGGTCGGTGCCACCCGCCCCGCGGCGTGCCCCCCGGACGGGTGAGACGGGTGAGCCTCGGGCCGGGACGGGTGTCACCTCCCCGCTGTCCATGCGGCCTGTGACCCCTTCGAGGGGGCGTACCCCCCGAACGGGTGTCGCGAATCGGCGGGAACGACCCTGTACTGTTTCGACACGTCCCCGGAACGGTCCCCCGAAAGGCCCACACCGGAGGCGAACCCGTCGATCGAGTGGCCCGAACCGCTCGCAGTCGACGGACCCGAAACGGGAGCCCCTGGCTCCCACCCGACCGCCGCCCACCCCGGCGCGTCACCTCGAGTCGCCGCCGTCGCCGACGCCCCTCCGGACGTCCGACGGCGGTCACCCACCGCCGCCGGCGTCCGGTCGTCTCTCAGACCCGAACCCGGAGAGAACACGCATGTCCCGAACCATGCGCGTCCGCGACAGCGACGCCGAAAACCGACCCGACACCGGTGCACCCGACACCGGCCCCGCCCTCGACGTGGCTCCTCGCTCGCGCAGCGAACTGAGGCGCCTGGCACACCACGACGAGGAGCGGGGATCGCGGGCACGCCCCACGACGCGCATCACGAGCGACCACCACGCGTCGGTCGTCTCGCGCACCGAGGGGCGTGCCCACTCACCCTTCATGGTGCTGCTCGTGCTCGCCTGCACCATGGGCATCCTGCTCTACGGGCAGTTCCTGCTGAACCCCGCCAACCGCGGTGACCTGCTGCCCTACGTCGCGGTGATCATCGCCGAGGCCGTCCTGGTGCTGCAGGCCCTCCTGGCCATGTGGACGATCCTCTCGGGCGGTCAGAACCCCCGGGACTTCGACTTCCACTCGACGCAGGACACGCTCTACGACGAGGACGCGATCGACCGGCTCGGCGTCCGCGACCAGCCGCACCTGTGGCCGATCGTCGTCGACGGGAAGACCGTCGTCGTCGACGTCTTCGTCACGGTCTACGGCGAAGAACTGTCGAAGATCGCGATGACGGTCCAGGCCGCCGTCGCGATGCAGGGCGCGCACCGCACCTGGGTGCTGGACGACGGTCGGAGCGACGAGGTCAAGGACCTCACCGCGAGGCTCGGCGCCCGGTACATCCGCCGGCTGACCAGCCACGGCGCCAAGGCGGGCAACGTCAACTACGCCCTGTCGGTGGCCAAGGGCGACTACTTCGCCATCTTCGACGCGGACTTCGTGCCCAAGCCGATGTTCCTGCACGAGACCGTGCCGTTCTTCATCGACGAGAAGGTCGCCTTCGTCCAGACCCCGCAGTCGTACGGCAACCTCGTGAGCATCGTCAGCCGCGGCGCCGGCTACATGCAGGCCGTCTTCTACCGGTACATCCAGCCCGGCCGCAACCGGTTCAACGCCGCGTTCTGCGTCGGCACCAACGTCATCTTCCGCCGTGCGGCGATCGACGAGGTCGGCGGCATCGACACCGACTCGAAGTCCGAGGACGTCTGGACGAGCCTGTTCCTGCACGAGGCCGGGTGGCGCTCGATCTACATCCCGATGACGCTCGCGATCGGCGACGCCCCCGAGACCATCGAGGCGTACAGCAAGCAGCAGCTGCGCTGGGCGACCGGCGGGTTCGAGATCCTCTTCCGGCACAACCCGCTGAGCCCCCGCCGCACCCTGACGATGGACCAGCGCTTCCAGTACACGCTGACGGCGACCCACTACCTGACGGGCATCGCCCCGCTGCTGCTGATCATGGTGCCGCCGATGGAGATCTTCTTCGACCTGCGCCCGATGAACCTGCACATCTCGGTGCTGCAGTGGCTGCTCTTCTACTCGGGCTTCTACCTGCTGCAGATCGCGCTCGCCTTCTTCACGCTCGGGTCGTTCCGCTGGGAGGTGCTGATGCTCGCGTCGGTGTCGTTCCCGATCTACGTCAAGGCGTTGTGGAACGTGCTGAGCGGCAAGGACACGGCCTGGCACGTGACCGGCGGAGGCAAGGCGTCGAGTCCGTTCAACGTGCTCGTGCCCCAGGTGCTGTTCTGGCTCTTCCTGTCGCTGACCTCGCTCGTCGCGATCTGGCGGGACTGGGACAACCGGGTGCTCACGCTCGCCACGGTCTGGAACCTGATCAACACCGCCGTGCTCTCGGCCTTCCTGCTCGCGGCCCTGCGTGAGGCCGGAGCCATCAAGCGTGCCGCCCGCTCGGGGTCGAGCGCTCGCACGACCGTCGCCGGTCCGATCACGACCGGGCCCGTGGCGACTCAGACCCTCCGCACCCAGGTCGCCCGGCCCCTGCCCCGGAGCCACGACGAGTTCCTCGAGCTGTCGTCCGAGCAGCGACTCGAGCAGCGCCGACGCGACGACGAGCGGCGTCACCTGCTCGAGGCCCGACTGGCCGTGGCCGACGACCAGCACGCCCACGAGGCGCAGCACGGCGACGAGGCGTCGCACACACAGCACGCGGGACCGGTGTCCGGACCCGACCGACACGACACGAACGACCGAGAGAAGGTGGTCTCATGACCTGGGGCAACAGGATCAAGATGACCGTCGGCATCCTGGTGGTGCTCGCCCTCGTGGCCGTCTTCACCGTCATCTTCACGCAGCGGCAGGCCCAGGTCATCAGCACCAGTGCCGCCATCGCCAGCCAGGACTTCTCCGTCGGCACCGACTACAGCGGCACGGTCACCTCGACCGACGCCGAGGTCGGCGACCGGGTGAAGAAGGGCGACGTGCTCTTCTCGCTGCAGAGCCCCTCGCTGCAGAAGGACCTCGCGGACGACGTCGTCGTCCCCGACACGGACGCCTACACGGTGGACGACGACGGCACCATCACCTTCATGGCCACCGTCGACGGCACGCTGTCGCAGCTCGACGTCCGCGAGGGCGGGTTCCTCGGCTCGGGAACGTCCGTCGCGACCATCGAGAAGGCCGGCACGCTCTTCGTGGACGCCGACTTCACGCTCACTCCCCGCGACTACGAGCGCATCCAGGACGGCGCGACCGTCGACGTGATGCTGCCCAACCAGCAGGTCGTCGAGGGCAGCGTCGACCTGGTCAGCGTGCAGACCAAGGACGGCGCGGCCGCGGCCACCGTCCGCGTGGTCAGCGACCAGCTGAGCGAGGGGGCCTACAACGGCCTCGTCGCGAGCGGCACGCCGGTCGAGGCGACCATGCACCTCCGCGACGACGGCATCCTCGCCGGGCCCGTGGACACCATGCAGGACTTCCTGCGCCAGATCGGGGTCTGACGATCCCCGGCGCACGGAGAAAGACGACGGGTCGGTCCGGCCGACGGGATCGTTCGGGATCACCGATCGCTTCCGGGCCGGCTCGTCACCCCCGGGAGGCGCGGGTCGAGATCCGACCCGCCCCGCGCCTCCCGACCCTCCGCCGGGTCCTCGCCGGCGTCGCCCTCGGCACGGCCGGCGTGCTCGTGCTGGCCGGCTGCTCCGGCGGCTCGGACACGGACGGCGACACCACGGGCCGCCCCGACGCCGGAGGCGACGTGTTCCCCGCCTCGCAGGTCGACCCCCTGGTCGCCGCCCTGCCCCACGAGTCGGTCGGCACCGTCCCGACCATGCGCCTCGCCGACGGCCTCGTCCCGCCGACCAACACCTGGTTCTCCGGGCTGGTCTTCGGTGACGAGCCGACGCCCGTGTTCCCGTTCCCGATCTCGTTCCAGCTGACGCAGGCCGGCTTCGCCGCGGGACTCCCGGTGCCGGTGGCCTCCGAGAAGGCGATCGTGTCGCCCGCCCTGCCCGACGTCACCCTCGACGTCCAGGCCTCGGCGACCGAGATCAGTGCCTACGACGACGTCTCGGTGACGATCGCCCACCTCGACGGCGACGCGGTGCTCGGTCACACGACCGTCGCCGAGGGCTCGCCGGTCGTCTCGTACACCGCCGCGACCACGCAGACCGACACCCTCGGGACTGCCGTCACGACCGTCGGCGACGGGCGCGGCACGTTCACCGTCGGCAGCACGACGTGGGGCGTCGCCGTCACGGACGGCAGCCTCGACGGCACGGCGGTCCGGCTCGACGAGGGCGGCTCGGTCGTCCTCGTGCCGCTGCCCGACGGGGCCACCGACGAGCAGGTGCGGACGGTGCTCGACGCGGCCGCCTCGCCGCTGACGTCGGTGACCACCGCGCACCGCGCCTCCGGGTCCGGGTCGTCGGCGGTGTCGACCACCGAGCTCGGCTACGAGACGGCGGCCGGGGGAGACACCCTGCTCGTCCCGGCCCCGCACATGGGCGACGCGGCGACGGGTGGCGGCACCGGTCTGGGCTACGACACGATCTACGGCACCGTCCCGTTGTCGATCG
The DNA here is from genome assembly GCF_014839405.1 of Frigoribacterium sp. CFBP 13605. Classification (NCBI taxonomy): domain Bacteria; kingdom Bacillati; phylum Actinomycetota; class Actinomycetes; order Micrococcales; family Microbacteriaceae; genus Frigoribacterium; species Frigoribacterium sp. CFBP 13605. The sequence continues at coordinate 4,371 of NZ_JACYNS010000121.1, forward strand.
GCTCGACGCTGGCGTTCGACGCACCGGTCACCACGGCCTCGACCGGGCTCGACCTCTCGGGGCTGAGCGACGACCAGAGGACGCAGCTCGAGGACCAGGTCAAGGCCGACGTCGCCCGCACGGCGGAGACGCCGGTCGACACCTACTACGGCGGCAAGGCGCTCTACCGGTCGGCGATGCTCCTGCAGCTCGCCCGGCAGCTCGGGGACGACGCGTCGGCCGAGACCCTCCGCACGTCGGTCGTCGACCGACTCGACCGGTGGACCGACCCCTCGGGCTGCGAGACGCGCGAGCAGGAGTGCTTCGTCTACGACCCCGCCGTGAAGGGCGTCGTCGGCAAGGCGGCGTCGTTCGGCTCGGACGAGTTCAACGACCACTACTTCCACTACGGCTACTTCCTCTACGCCGCCGGCGTCGTCGCGGCCGACGACCCCGAACTGGCCGAGCGCTGGCGTCCGGTCATGGACCTGCTCGCCGCCGACATCGCCTCGGGCGCCGACAACGGGTCGTTCCCCGACCGGCGTGCCTTCGACCCCTACTGGTCGCACAGCTGGGCCTCGGGCTACTCGCCGTTCGCCGACGGGAACAACCAGGAGTCGTCGTCCGAGGCGGTCAACGCCTACGCGGGCCTGTCGCTCTGGGCCGCGGCCACGGGTGACGACGCGCTCGGCGACGAGGCGTCGTGGATGCTCAGCGGCGAGGCCTCGTCGGCGCTGGCCTACTGGCTCGCCCCCGACCTGACCGGCCCGACGTCCGCCGGCTACGGACACGCGATCGTGTCGCTGACCTGGGGCGGCAAGCGCGACTACGGCACCTGGTTCTCGGCCGAGCCGTCGGCGATCGCGGGCATCCAGTTGATCCCGCTGAGCCCGACCTCGGTGTCGTACCTGACGTCGTCGGCGGGCGGAGGCGCCCGGCAGATCGCGCGCGTGGTCGACGAGGCGAGCGCCTCGGGCTTCGACCGGCCGCTCGGCGACTACGTGCTGATGTACTCGGCCCTCGAGGGGCCCGACCAGGCCGCGGCGGCCCTGACGGCACTGGCCGACCTGCCCGAGACGGGCATCGACGACGGCAACTCGCGGGCCTACGCGATGGCCTACGTGATGACCGCCGGCACGCGGTAGGGCCGAACGCAGGAGGTGCGGGTCGGCGAGGGCTGGCCCGGCTCAGCCGACGGGGCGCACCGGCTCAGCCGACGAGGCGCACCGGCTCGACCAGGCGCACCGGGTCGACGAGGCGTTGCACGCTGCCGTCGGGGTGGTTCGCGACGAGCGTGCCGCCCCAGAAGCCGAGCTGGTCACGCTCGGTGTCGAGTTGCCAGAGGCGGCGGCCGTCGGCCAGGTCGAAGGCCGTGACCGTCGAGGTGCGACCGCTCGAGGCGGTCGTGGCGTAGCCGGTCGTGCGGCCGACCAGCGCGATCTGGGACTCGCCCGGCACCACCGCCCGGGCCACCTCGTGGCCCGACGCCGCGTCGAGCAGGCGGACGGTGCGCTGGGCCGCCTCGTCCGACGTGAGGTCGCCGGACAGCGCCGCCGCGCCTCCTGGTTCGAAGGTCTGGGCGAAGACGAGCGACCCCCGGTCGCCGGCCGGGTCGGTGGTCACCCGCGCGAGCCCGTGGCGGCGGTCGCGGGGCGGGGTCGTCCAGAGCTCGGCGCCCGTGCGGCGGTTGACGCAGACGACCCCGGGCGTCGTCGAGAAGACGAGGCAGTCGCCGGTCGCCTGCACCCCGCGGTCCTGGCGTAAGCCGTGTCGCCAGAGTTCGCGCCCGTCGAGCGAGAGCGCCACCACCGTGCCGTCCGTGTCGTCGGTCGAGGTGGGGATCGCCGGGTCGAGGCCCACCACGACGAGGTCGCCGTCGACGACGAGGGTCGTGGCGGTCGGCAGGTCGGGTCCCCAGTCGTGCGTCTCGCCGGTGAGCCCGTCGACCGCGGTGATGGTCCCGCCGTCGAGGACGAGCAGACCGTCGGGGGTCAGGGCCTCGTCCTGGTTGCCGGTGGTCTCGCCCGTCCACACGGGGGTGTCGAGGTCGTCGGCGGCGTAGAGCGAGAACTCGCCCGTGCCGGGCTCCGCGTCGTAGTAGACGCGGGAGTCCTGGTACGAGAACTGCGGGTCGCTCGAGACGAGGGCCCAGGAGGCGGTGGCGTCGGTCAGGCGCGCGCGCCCGTTCGGCGAGGTGGTCACGTCGGTCAGTTCGCCGGTCCCGAGGTCGAGGCGGGCGTACGACGAGGCGAACCCGTCGCCGCCGAAGCCCAGCGTCGAGACGAGGGCCGTGTCGGTGGCGCCGTCGGCGGGCCAGACCTGGACGAAGCCGCTGCCGGCGTCGAGCTCGGTGCCGAGGTCGACCCACCAGCGGACGGTGCCGTCGACGGGGTCGACCCGTGCGAGCCGGCTGACGGCCTGCGCGGTGCTGCCGAAGCCGCCGTCGAAGCGGCAGTCGGCGCCGACGTCCGTGGCGGCGCTCGTGCCCCTGCCGTCGTCGCCCGCGGCACCGCCGGCGCTGACGAGGACGTCGCCGTCGAGCCGGTCGGGGCCCACCG
>NZ_JACYNS010000122.1:0-6722 GCF_014839405.1 Frigoribacterium sp. CFBP 13605
GGGGTGGGGCCGGCCGGGTCGGCCGAGCGCGCCGGGCCGGCCGGACGAGCCGTGCGCAGCCCCCGACCACGAAGGAGGCGCGGTGCCCTCGCACCGCGCCTCCTCGTCCCGGGGGTGGTCGCGTCAGTAGGCCGTGGCCACCGCGACCTCGTTGGGCGTGACGTCGAGCTCGCGCGACGACAGCACCTCACCCGTGGTCAGGTCGACCGCGTGCACGCTGTCCGTCGCCGGCTCGGTGACGTAGCCGACGTCACCCGCGACGACGATCGCGGGGTGGGCGTCCTGCCACTCGGCCGGGCCCTCCCAGGCGCCGATCACGGGCCACGACGCCGTGAGCTCGCCGGTCGCGGGGTCGAGCACGTGCACGGCGCCGTCGGTGCCGATCAGGTACGCGAGGTCGCCCGGGCCACGGGCGACGCCCCGGAAGGTGTACTCGACGCCCTCGGGCAGGTCGACGACGTCGAGGGTGTCGGCGGCCGTGTCGATCAGGGTGACCGCGTGCAGCAGGTAGCCCTCGGCGTCGGGGTCGTCCTTGTGGTCGCCGACGACGAGCGGGCTGGTCTCGCTGACGTACGCGTTGCCCATGCGGCCGTAGGGCTGCGAGGGCGAGGCGAGCTTGGTGATCGTGCCGTCGTGGTAGACGAGCGCCCCGTCCTCGCAGCCGAGGACGACGGCCTCGTCGGCCGCGGTGCCCTCGCCGTGGACGCCCGGGCACTCGTCGCTCTGCGCGACGACCGCACCGTCGGCGTCGCGCACCTCGATGCCCGTGCGGCCGTCGGAGTCGCCGACCGTCGTGAGGAATGTGCCGTCCTCGAGCACGACCGAGACGCCGTGGTGGGCCTCGACGCCCTCGATCGTCTCGACCGTGGGCAGCTCGCCGTCGGTGACGGCGTCGGTCAGGTCGCCGGACTCGAACACCGTGGTGTCGCTCGTACCGTCGGCATAGAGGATCGTCTTGCCGCCGTGCCGGACGACGTGGCCCGCGGTGTCGGCGTCGAACACGAGGTCGGTCAGGGCGGGCTCGGACGAGCTGCCGGCCGCGGTGTCGAGCACCTGGAACCCGCCGCTCGTCGTGACCATGACGTGTCGGCCGTCGCCGGCCGGGTTGAGGCGGGTGAACTCCTCGGAGTCGAACGCGCCGACGGTCTCGAGGGTCTCGCCGTCGAGCACGGTGACGCGGCCCTCGGACGAGACGGCGAGGCGGGGGCCGGACGAGGAGGCGCCGGTCGCGTCGGCGCCGCCCGTCGCGTCGGACGCGGAGCCGGGTCCGCCGGTCGAGCAGGCGACGAGGGTCGCGGCGACGCCGAGGGCGAGCAGCGTGCCGCCGGTCCGTCGCAGGTGGGTGGTGCGCATGGGTGTTCCTCTTTCTGGTGGTCGGACGCTCACGGGGAGAGTCCGGTGGCGATGCGCTCGGTGTCGACGCGCATCATGGTCAGGTAGTCGGGGGCGTCGCCGTCGGCCGCGGTGAGCGACTCGGTGAAGAGCTCGACGACGTCGACGTGGACGTCCGCCTCGCTCGCCAGGGCCTGCACGAGTCGGTCGGGCGAGGACGACTCGGCGAACACGGTCGGGACGCCCGTCGTCTCGACGGCGTCGACCAGGTCGGCGAGGTCGGACGCCGACGGCGCCGCGAGCGTCGTGCCGCCCGGGATCACGGCCCCGACGACGTCGAAGTCGAACCGGTCGGCGAGGTAGCCGAAGACGTGGTGGTTCGTCACGAGTGCGCGCCGTTCGGCGGGGATCGCGGCAAAGGCGTCGACCATGTCGGCGTCGAGCCGCTCGAGCTCGGCCCGGTAGTCGGTGGTGCGCGCGGTGAGCGCCGCGGCGTCGACGCCGTCGACCTCGGCGAGCACCGGCCCGAGGGCGTCGACGACGTCGAGCATGCGGTCCGGGTCGGTCCAGAAGTGCGGGTCGGGGGTGCCGGCGGCGTCCCCGTCGCGGTAGTCGAGGACGTCGACCGCGTCCGCGGCGACGAACGAGGTCACGCCGGAGTCGACCGCCGCGTCGAGGTGCTGCTGCAGCCCCTCCTCGAGGCCGAGGCCGTTCGAGACGACGAGGTCGGCCGCCCGCATCCGTGCCGCCTGCTGCGCCGAGATCTCGAACGAGTGCGGGTCGGCGTCCGGCTTCATCAGGGTGACGACCTCGGCCTGGTCGCCGACCAGTTCGTCGACGACGTCGCCGAGGATGTTCGTCGACACGAACACGACCGGACGGTCGTCGCCGGCGGGTGCGCAGCCGGTCAGGGCCAGCGCGGCCGCGACGGTGACGGCGGCGACGCGGGCGGCGGTGCTGCGGCTGGCGGTGGCGAGCCCGGCCCGGCGGCGGGCCGTCGACGGCGCCCTCATCGACCCGTCTCCGCGACGAAGGCCGGCTCGCCCGCCGTCTCGAAGCTGCGGGCGATCCGCGCGCCGTCGGCGGCGTCGATCTCGTACAGTCGCCCCTCGACCGGGGCCGAGAGGTACGCGCGCTGCTGGTCGGCGATCAGCGTCGGCGTCCGGCCCGCGGCGAGCGAGTCCGCGACGAGCGGCGCGGTCTCGGCGACGACCTGGCCGGTGGCGCCGTCGAGGACGAGCACGCGGCCGTCCCGGGCGAGGGCGAGGAGGCGCTGGTCGGCGTCGTCCACGGCGGTCACCGTGACCAGCGGGGTCGGTGCCGGCAGCAGCGTCCAGGCCCGGGCCCGGGTGTCGAGCAGCCAGACGCCCTCGGAGCCGGCGAGCCCGGCCACGGTGGGTCGCCCCTCCCGGTTGTCGAACGCGGTGGCCGGGGCCGCCGTGCCGCCCGACGACAGGGCCGCGCCGGCCGGGTAGGGGATGTGCTCGACGACGAGCTCGTCGTCGTCGACGGTCGCGAGCAGGGCCCCGTCCGAGCAGCCGACGACGGCTCCGACGCGCGTGGTGATCGTGCCGGAGGCGTCCGGGCAGGCCTCCCGCAGCCCCGTCTCGTCGCCGTCGGCGGTGTGCCCGACGAGCGTCGTCGTCTCGCCGCGACCCTCGGTCACCAGGGCGTACGAGCCCACGGGGACGACCAGGCCGGCACCGGGCTCGCCGTCGAGGCGGAACCGCTCGCGCAGCTCGCCCCGCGACAGCGCCTCGGTGTCGAGCAGCACGGCGTCGCCCGAGCCGGCGAAGTGCACGCCGGTCGAGCCTGAGGTCGAGAGGTTGGTGGTCGCGACGGTCGCTTCGCCGTCGCCCTCGACGGTGCCGAGGAGGCGCGGGTCGGCCCGGTAGTAGTGGAAGTGGTCCCCGTGGTCCCACGTCCAGACCCCGCTGTCGACGACCTCGAGGCCGCCGGTGGTCTCGGCGAACAGGTACCGCCCGTCGGTCTCCACGGCGGTGGGGGCGTCGACCGACCCGAGCTCGACGACGCCCTCGTCGAGCAGGTCGAGGTGGGCGACCGTGCCCGACGGGTCGATCGTGGTGAGGCCGAGACGGGGCTCGGCGAGTTCCTCGGCGCCCGCGACGGCGCCGTGGCCCTCGCCGCTGGCGCCGGTCTCGTCGGCCGTCGTCCCGGCGGCGGGGTCGCCGCCCGGCGAGGTGTCGGTCGAGCAGGCGGTCAGCCCGAGGGCGAGCGTACCGAGCAGGCAGGTCGTGAGGAGGGGGGATCGCATGCGGTCCTTCCGGGTGGGCGTGGGGTGGGTCGGGGAGACGGGCGGGGGAGTGCGGACGTGGGGTCGTGCGGGCGGGTCAGGAGGCGGGGGTCGCGACGGGCGCCGTACCCGTGCGACCCGGGGCGGCGGTGTCGACCCGACGTGCCCGCCGACGGCCGAGGGCGGCGTGGCCGGCCCCCGAGAGGCCGGCGAACGCGATGGCCGTCGCCGCGATCGAGGCGCCGGCGGCCGTCGCGGCGTGCCACGAGACGAGCAGGCCGACGGCGACGGCGAGCACGCCGACGACCGAGGCGAGGACCATCCGCGTGGGCAGGCGCGTCGTCCAGTGGCCCGCGGCGACGGCCGGTGCGAGCAGCAGTCCGACGACGAGCAACGACCCGACGGCCTGGTACGAGGCGACGACGGCGAGCGTGACCAGGCCCACGAGCACGGCCTGGGCCGAGCGCGGACCGAGCCCCAGCACGGCGGCCAGGCGCGGGTCGAGGGCGAGGGCCAGCAGGGGGCGGTGGAAGGCGGCCGCGAGGCCGACGCCGACGGTCGTCGCGCCGGCGAGCAGGCCGAGGTCCGCCGTCGTGATCGCGAGGACGTCGCCGAACAGGATCGACGTGGCGTCGGTGGCGAAGCTGCCCGAGTGCGAGATGACGACGACGCCGAGGGCGAGCATCGCGACGAAGAGGAGGCCGATGCTCGTGTCGTACGACAGGCGACCGCGTCGTTGCAGCGCGGCCACGCCGAGGCTCATGACGACGGCGCTGAGCGCTCCGCCGACGAGGACGGGCGCACCGATCACGGTCGCGAGGGCGACGCCGGGCAGCATGCCGTGCGCGAGCGCCTCGCCGAGGAAGGCCATGCCGCGCACCACGACCCAGGTGCCGACGACGCCGCAGAGGATCGCGACGAGGCCGCCGCCGACGAGGGCGCGCTGGACGAAGTCGAGCGAGAACGGCTCGAGGACGGCGGTGGAGAGGAAGGGCACGAGACACGACCGTAGCTGAGAATGAGAACGCTTATCAACTAGACTGACGGCATGACGACGAACGCCGCCGCCGCTCCCTCGTCCCTGGCGCGCCTCCTGGGGGTGGGGTGCACGTTCGGTGACCGGGTGGCCCTGGCCGACGTCGACCTCGAGGTGTGCAGCGGTGCCCTGACGGTGGTCGCGGGCCCCAACGGCGCAGGCAAGTCGACGCTGCTCGAGGTCGTCGCGGGCGTCCGCGAACCGTCGTCGGGCACGCGCTCGACGACGTCGACGATCGCCTTCGTCCCGCAGCGCACGTCGATCCCGGACGGGCTCCCGGTCACCGTGCGCGACGTCGTGACGGTCGGTGCCTGGGGTCGCGTGGGCCGGTGGCGTCCCCTCGACCGTCGAGCCCGCGCCGCCGTCGACGAGGCGCTCGAGCGCCTGCACGTCGCCGACCTGGCGCCCCGAGCCTTCGCCGCGCTCTCGGGTGGCCAGCGGCAGCGTGCGCTCCTGGCCCACGGACTCGCGCGCGGGGCCGACCTGCTGCTGCTCGACGAGCCCACGACCGGGCTCGACGCCGACAGCGCCGACCGCATCCGGGCCACGCTGCTCGACGAGGCGGCCCGGGGCACGGGGGTGCTCGCGGTCTCGCACGATCCGCTGCTGCTCGACGCCGCGCACCGCGTGGTGCGGCTCGAGGCCGGTCGGGTCGTGTGAGGCGGCTCGGGGTCCGACACGGTCCGGCACGGTCTCGAGGTCCGGGCGGGCCGCCCGGCCCGAGGTGGCGCTGGCGACGAGGAGGCGCGGTGCGGCACAGTGGCGTCGTGACCGACCGCAGACCCTCGCCCCCCGCCGGCCCCGCCGCTCCCTCGCCGTCCGCCCCGACCGTCGAGGTGCTGCACCTCACGGCCTTCGCCGACGGACCGGGCGGCGGCAACCCGGCCGGCGTCGTGCTCGACGCGTCGGCCCTCTCGGCCGCCGACATGCGGCGGATCGCCGCCGAGGTGGGGTACGCCGAGACGGCGTTCGTGGTCGATCCGTCCCGCGCCGGCGACGACCGGCACGTGGCCGTGCGCTACTTCTCGCCCGGGGCCGAGGTCCCGTTCTGCGGCCACGCGACGATCGCCACCGCCGTCGCCCTGGCCGAGCGTCGCGGGGTCGGAGCGTTCACGCTCGAGACGGCGGTCGGGCCGGTCGTGATCGAGACCTCGCGTGGGGGTGCCGACGCCGTCGCGGGCCTGGTGACGGCGTCGTTCACGAGCGTCGACCCCGTCGTGCGCGACCTGGACCCGACCGTCGCCGACCGGTTGCTGGCGTTGCTCGGCCTCACGCACGCCGACCTCGACGAGCGTCGTCCGCTGCGGGAGTCCTTCGCGGGCAACCGGCACCCCGTGGTGGCGGTCCGCGACCAGCGGGTCTTCGACGCCTTCGGGTTCGACCCGGTCGCCGTGCGGGCCCTCATGGACGAACGGGGCTGGGCCGGCACGATCACGGTGATCCACGACCAGGGTGTCGACGAGTCCGGGGCGACCGTGGTCGAGGCACGCAACCTGTTCCCCGTCGGCTCCCTCACCGAGGACCCGGCGACGGGGTCGGCGGCCGCGTCGCTGGGCGGCTACCTCCGCGCGCTCGACCTGATCGCGCCTCCTGCCCGCGTCGTGGTGAGGCAGGGGCGGCACGTCGGGCGTCCGAGCCGCCTCGTGGTCGACGTCCCCGTCGTCGGCGGCGTCACGGTCACCGGCACGGCGACGCCGCTGACCCGCTGACCCGCTGACCCGCTGACCGGCTGACCGGCTGACCGGCTGACCGGCTGACCCGCCGGCCTCTCCGGCCGTCGCACGACGAAGAACCCCGTGTCGAGCGACGCGCCCGGACGCTTCCGGGTGCGTCGCTCGACACGGGGTCGCGGGGCGTCGTGACTCAGTCGCGGGTGAGTCGACGGCGGCGGGCGATCAGGGTGCCCGCCCCGGCGAGCACGAGCAGCAGGGCCGCGGCCGCTGCCCACCGGGCGTCCGAACCGGTGAAGGCGAGCTGCCCGTCGACCGTCGCCGGGCCCGAGCCCTGACCGATCGGCGTCACGCCCGTGCCGGGATCGGCGGGGGCAGCGGGGTCGCCGGGCGTGCCGGGCGTCCCGGGGGTGCCGGGCGTCCCGGGGGT
>NZ_JACYNS010000123.1:0-6654 GCF_014839405.1 Frigoribacterium sp. CFBP 13605
ATCGCGTCGACGGCCGCGCGGTCGACGGCCGCGCTCGCCCCGGCGCTGAGCAGCGTCGCCTGGAGACCGCGCCAGAGCGCGACCGTCTCGTGCGCGAGCGACTCGGCCCGCGCCTCCTCGACGCCCTCGGCGCGGTACGCGGCCGCCACCTGACCCACCCACTCGGAGCCGATGTCGCCGAGCAGCGAGGCGTAGCGCTCGCGATCGAAGCTCGCGAGGCCGAACACCTCGAAGAACAGGCGGTTGAAGGGCTGGTTGACGGGATCGGACACCGTCCGCCAGACGGCGAGGAGGCGCTGGTCGAGGGGCAGGTCCGGCCCGGCCAGGTGGTCCACGACCCCCACGATGCCCGGGAACCGCCGTTCGGCCCCGTGCAGCGCCGTGACGACCAATTCTTCGCGGCTGCCGAAGTAGTACAGCAGCATGCGGTTGTTCGAGCCGACCGCCGTCGCGAGGGCGCGCAGGGTGAGCTGGCCGACGCCGTTCTCGAGCACGTGGTCGACGACGCGCTCGAGCAGTTCGGCCCTCTTGTCGGACGACTCGCGCGTGGCCATGACCCCGAAACTAACGTCTCGCGAGGACGGCGACGACGGCAACACGACCGAAACGACGATGAAACAGTCCGGGTCTAGCTTTTCGACACCTCACCCGAACGAACCTCAGGAGTTCCCCCATGAGCCCTCTCTCCGTTCCTCCCGCGTTCCGCTCCACCTCCCTCGACCGCCGCGGGTTCCTGCGCCTGGGCGGGTCGGCCGCCCTCGTCGTCGGCACGACCGCCCTGCTCGCCGCCTGCACCGACTCGTCGGCCGGGACGGGCGCGGCGACCGGCGGGGCCGCGTCCGGCGGGTCGTTCGGCACCATCGCCGTCCAGCTCTCGTGGATCAAGAACATCGAGTTCGCGGGCGAGTACTTCGCCACGGAGAAGGGCTACTACACCGACGCCGGCTTCAGCGAGGTCACGCTGCTCGCGGGCGGCGGGCAGACCGGAGCCGAGGAGGCGCTGCTCGCCGGGCAGGCCAAGGTCGGGTTGTCGTCGGCCTCGCTCACCGGCCCCTCGGTCGCTCAGGGCGCCGCCCTCAAGATCATCGGCACGACGTTCCAGAAGAACCCGTTCTGCCTGCTCTCGCTCGAGGAGGGAGAGCCGATCCGCACCCTGGCCGACCTCAAGGGCAAGAAGATCGGCGTGCAGTCCGGCGGCAACCAGACGATCTTCGAGGGCTTCCTCAAGGCCAACGACATGACGCTGGACGACGTCGAACTCGTCGCCACGCAGTACGACATCGCCCCGCTCGAGACGAACGCCTACGACGCGCACATGTCGTACATCACGAACGAGCCGATCCTCGCCGAGATGGACGGCTTCACCCCGGTCGTGCTCGGCTTCGCCGACAACGGGCTGCCGTTCGTCGCCGAGACCTTCACCGTCACGCAGGACACCATCGACAACGAGCGCGACATGCTCAAGGCCTTCCTGGTCGCCGAGATCAAGGGCTGGACCGACGCGGTGAAGGACCCGGAGCAGAGCGCGAAGTACGCCGCCGAGAAGTACGGCAAGGACCAGGACCTCGACGTCGAGGAGCAGACGGCCGAGGCCGAGGCGCAGAACACGCTGATCCTCACCGAGGACGTCAACGCCAACGGCCTGTTCACGATGACCGACGAGCTGGTCGCCGAGAACATCGCCTCGCTCAAGGCCATGGGCACCGACGTGTCGGCCGACGACCTCTTCGACCTCAGCATCATCAAGGAGGTCTACGAGGAGAACCCCGACCTCGTCACGACCTTCGAGATCCCCACGGCATGACCATGACGGACGGCACCACGACCGCGCGCACCACGGTGCCGCTCACGACGGCCACGGGCGACCCCGCGGGCCGACCCGAACTCGCCACGGGCATCAACATCCAGGGGCTGACCAAGTCGTTCCAGCTCGGCCGGAAGAGCGTGCAGGCCCTGACGCAGATCGACCTGGGCACGAAGAAGGACTCGTTCCTCAGCCTGCTCGGCCCCTCGGGCTGCGGCAAGTCGACCATCCTGCGCATCCTGGCGGGGCTCGAGACGCCCACCTCGGGCAGCGTCGTGATCAACGGCAAGACCGCGGCCGAGGTGCAGCGCGGGCACGAGACGGGCATCGCGTTCCAGGACTCGGCCCTGCTGCCCTGGCGCAGCGTCGAGAACAACATCCGCTTGCCGCTCGAAGTCGCCGGGCTGACTCCCCCGGCCGGCCTGATCGACGACCTGATCGACCTCGTCGGCCTGAAGGGCTTCGAGAAGGCCAAGCCGGCGCAGCTGTCGGGCGGCATGCGCCAGCGCGTCTCGATCGCCCGCTGCCTCGCCGTGCAGCCGACCATCATGCTGCTCGACGAGCCCTTCGGCGCGCTCGACGACATGACGCGGCAGCGCATGAACGTGGAGCTGCTGCGCATCTGGGGCGAGAAGCCCGCCACGACGCTCATGGTGACGCACGGCATCGCCGAGGCCGTGTTCCTGTCCGACGTCGTCGCCGTGATGAGCGCCCGGCCCGGCCGCATCGCCGAGGTGGTCGAGATCGACCTGCCCCGACCGCGCCTGCCCGAGCTGACCCGCACGCCGGAGTTCCACGCGTACGTCGACCGCATCTCCGAGATCCTGTTCGGCTCGCACGGGGCGGCCGCCGATGACTGACCTGCACACGTCGCCCCGCGAGACGGCCGAGCGCGAGGTCGAGGCGGAGCTGGGCCAGAGCGTGGCGCTCCAGGCCGAGACCGTCCGGGGTCGCGAGCGACGGTCGGTGCTCGGCTCGATGGCCGCTGCCCCGCCGTGGGTCGGCGCCCTCGTCGGCATCGTGCTCATCGTCGCGATCTGGCAGGTCGTGGCCGTAACGCTCTTCTCGGTGACGGGCTCGGTGCCCCCACCCGGCCAGGTGCTCGTCCAGCTCGTCACCGACCTCAGCGACCTCGTCTACTGGCGCGCCATCGGCGCGACGGCCGGCAGCGCGGCGTGGGGCTTCCTCTGGGGCAACCTCATCGCGTTCGCGTTGGCCTTCGCCGTGCTGCTCGTGCCGTGGTTCGAGGGCCTCTCGACCCAGCTCGCGGTGGTCTGCTCGTGCATCCCGCTGACGGCGATCGCGCCGATCGTCACGCTCATGTCGCCCGCCGGCGGCCGGACGACGTCGATCTTCCTGGCCGCGCTCAGCGTGATCTTCACCACCGTCATCGGCACCCTGCTCGGCCTGCGGGCCGCGAGCGAGACCCAGCTCGACGTGATCACGGCCTACGGCGGCTCGCGCTGGACGCAGCTGCTCAAGGTCCGTCTGATCGCCGCCCTGCCCAGCATCCTCGCGGCGCTGAAGCTGGCGGCCCCCGCGGCGTTCCTCGGGGCGGTGCTCGGCGAGTACTTCCTCATCGGCGTCGACCAGGGCCTCGGCATCCTGCTGCTCGCGGCGCAGGCCACGGCGGCGTCGGTCAAGCTCTGGGCGCTGGCCCTGATCTCGGGCGGCATCGCCGGGATCGCCTACTTCGTCATCGGGCGGATCAGCCGACTGGTCACGCCCTGGTCGGCGGGCGACAGCCGCGCCGGAGAGGGGTTCTGATGGCCACGACCCTGCCCACGGGCACCGGCACCCGCGTCACCGCCCCCGCGGTCTCGACCAGCGCCTCCTCGACCGCCCGGTTCGTCCTGCGGCGCATCGGCCGCACCGTGCTGACGATCGCGATCTCGGCGGTCATCCTCGGCATCCTGTGGAACCTCGCCATCGTCGTGCTGCAGGCCAACGCGTTCATCGCGAAGACCCCGGCCGACGTGTTCCGTTGGTTCTTCGTCGACTCCGAACTCAGTCGGACCACGGCCGCCGAGAACCGCGTGCACATCGCCGGCCTGCTCGGCGTGACCCTGTGGCACGCCGCGATCGGCTTCGTCTTCGGCGTCGGCGGGTCCCTCGTCGTGGCGGTCGTGTTCACCCTGATCCGCCCGGTCGAGTTCATGTTCATGCCGATCGCCATGCTGCTGCGCACCGTCCCGCTGCTCGCGATGGCGCCCGTGATCTACCTCGTGCTGGGCAACGGCATCGTCACCGCCGGCTTCATCGGCGGAGTGGTCGTGTTCTTCCCGTTGTTGGTGAACCTGACCCTCGGCTTCCGCTCGGTCAGCGCCCAGTCGGTCGACCTCATCCGGGTCTACGGCGGGAGCCGGTGGACGATCATGCGCAAGGTCGCGTTCCCCACCGCCCTGCCGTACTTCTTCGCCTCGATGCGCATCGCCGTGCCGGGAGCCATCACCGGCGCGATGCTCTACGAATGGCTGTTCACCTACGAGGGCCTCGGTGCCGCCATCACGGCCGCCAAGTCGCAGTCGCAGTACGGCGAGATCTGGGCGATCGTGGTGCTGATCACCCTCGTCTCGATCGTGCTCTACACGGTCACGACGTTCGTCGAGACGGCGGTGCTCGCGAAGTGGGGCCCCAACGCCGGCAAGGCGACCGCCTCGTGACGCGCCGCGTGCTGGTCGACACCGACACCGGCATCGACGACGCCCTCGCGCTGCTCTGGCTCACCGCACAACCCGACGTCGAGATCGTCGGCATCACCGCCGTCTACGGCAACTGCGCCGTCGACGACGCCCTGCGGAACGTCGGACACGTGCTGCGGCTCGTCGGGCTCGAGGACGTCCCGGTCGCCCGCGGCGCGGAGGGCCCCCTCGAGGCGGAGGCGCACATCGCGCACTACGTCCACGGTCACGACGGTCTCGGTGACGTCGTCGCCGACCGGCCGCTCCCGCGCGTGCTGCTCGACACCCCGGCGGCCGGACGCCTCGTCGAGGTCGCCCGGGAGTCCCCGGGTGAGATCGACCTGCTCACCCTCGGGCCGCTCACCAACGTGGCCCTGGCGCTGAGGGCCGAGCCGCGCCTCCTGACCCTCTTCCGGTCGGTGACGATCATGGGCGGCAGCGGGCCCTTCCCTCCCCTCGGCCGCACGGACATGGTCGACGCGAACGTGCAGAACGACGGCGTGGCCGCGCGGGAGGTCTTCGCCGCCCCGGCGACCTCGCGCCTCATGGTCGGCGTGAACGCGACGTCGCAGGTGATCACCGACGAGTCGCACGTCGCGGCGCTCCGGGACTCGGGCACGCCGACCGGCACGTTCGCCGCCGACGTCCTGGCGACCTACCTGGACTTCTACCGGAACGCCTGGGGCCGCCGCGTCAGCCCCGTGCACGACGGGCTCGCCGCCGCGCTGATGGTCCACCCCGAGTGGATCGCCGACAGCGTCACCGGCCCCGTCGGCATCACGAACGACGGCTTCGCGACCCGCGGCCGGGTGCTGCGCACGGCCGACGGCGCCGAGGTCGACTGGCACCCGCACGGCCCCGTGCCGACCGGTGACCCGTCGACCCCCACGACGGCGGTCACCGCCGTCCACACCGACCTCTTCCTCCCGTCGTTCGTCGACGCCCTGATCCACGGAGCCCGCTCGTGACCACCACCTCCTCCGCCGACGCGACCCGCGCCTCCTCGGCTGCCACCCCCTCACCCGCCGGCGCCGTCGTGCGCGACCTGCGCGCCCTGCCCAAGGGCCACCTGCACCTGCACATGGAGGCGGCGATCCGCCCCGACTCGCTGGCCGACATGGCGGCGGCGTCGGGCGTCGTCGTGCCGATGCCGACCAGCTTCGGCGACTTCAGCGAGTTCAGTGCGACGTACCAGGGCATGCTCGTGGTCCTGGCCGAGAGCGAGAACCTCTTTCGCCTGATCGACGAGGCGGTCGAGGACTGCGCCGTCGAGGGCGTCGCCTACGTCGAGTTCGGGGCGAGCCCGCAGTTCTACGTCGCCACCTTCGGGTCCCTCGACGACTCGCTGCGGGCGATGCTCGCGGCCTGCGCCGAGAGCGGCGAGCGGTGGGGCGTCGAGGTCGGCCTGATGATCACGGTCGACCGCACCGAGAGCGTCGAGGCCGCGAACGAGCTGGCCCACCTGGCCGCCACCTACGCCGACCGCGGCGTCGTCTCGCTCGGCCTCGCCAACGACGAGCGCGGCAACCCGGCGGCGCGCTACGAGGAGGCGTTCCGCATCGCCAAGCACGCGGGTCTGCTCTCGACGCCGCACGCCGGCGAGCTCGCCGGCCCGGACCAGATCGAGGAGGCGCTGGACGTCCTCGGTGCCGACCGCGTGCTGCACGGCGTGACGGCCGTCCAGAGCGAACCGCTGATGGCCCGACTGGCCGCCGAGGGCGTCTGCCTCGACGTGTGCCTCACCTCGAACGTGCTGCTCGCGGTGATCCCCACCATCGAGGACCACCCGCTGAAGCGCCTCGTCGAGGCCGGCGTGCGGTGCTCGATCAACGCCGACGACCCCATCCTGTTCGGACCGGGCGTGCTCGCCGAGTACGAGCTGGCCCGGACGACCCTCGGCCTGTCCGACGAGCAGCTCGCCGCGTGCGCGCTGAGCTCGATCGAGTGCTCGGGGGCGAGCGACGGACTCAAGGAGCAGGCGGCCGGCGAGATCGCGGCGTGGCTGGCGGCGTGACCCCGCCCATCCGCCGCCTGGTTGTCGAGGGCGCCCACGTCGCGACGGTCGACGCCCACGACACCGAGCACGCCGGCGGGCACGTCGTCGTCGACGGATCGCGCATCGTCGCCGTCGGGCCGGGACCCGCCCCCGCGTGGTGCACCGCCGGGCTG
>NZ_JACYNS010000124.1:0-6498 GCF_014839405.1 Frigoribacterium sp. CFBP 13605
CCACCGAGCACGGCCCCGTCGAGCACCACACCGCCGAGCACCGCACCGCCGAACACCGCCCCGAGGAGTCCTGAGATGTCCACCGTCGCCGAGACCTTCCTCCGCCGCCCGCACGGGGTCCTCGAGTACGTCGCCGACGCGGTGCGCGTGGTCGCGGCCCTGAGCGTCGTCGTCGCGGGCATCGGCTGGGGCGTGGTCGAGATCGCCGTGCTGATGCTGGCGCTGCTCGGCACCCTCGTGCCCCGCATGCTCGGCCTCCGGGCGAGCGTCGACCTGATGGTCGGCGTCGCCGCCCTGGGCGCCGCCTGGAGCAGCGTCTTCGAGCTCTACACCCGGGTCACGGGCTACGACACGGTGGTGCACTTCCTGCTCAACGGCCTGCTGGCCGCGGTGTTCGTCGTCCTCGCCCGCCGGGCCGGCTGGATCGCCTCGTCGGGCGACACCGGTGGACGAGGAGGCGCGGGTCGCTCGGCCCGCGTCGGCTCAGTCCTGACGACGGTCGCGTTCGGCCTGGCGGCCGGCACCCTGTGGGAGATGGGCGAGTGGGCGGGCCACACCCTCGTCGACTCGGCGATCTTCGTCGGTTACGACGACACGATCGGCGACCTCGCCGCGGGAGGCCTCGGCTCGCTGCTGGCCGGGCTGGCGCTGCCGTTCCTCGTGGGGGGCGACGTCCGCGGCCGAGCCGCGCGCGCCTCCTCGTCCGGAGCCGATGCCGGTGCCGGTGCCGACGGACCCGGGGTCGACGCCGTCGGCCACGGCCGCCCGCGCGTCCACCACCGCTGACGGCGTCCAGCCGAGCCGCGTGAAGACGCCGGCCGGGTCGGCGCGCAACCAGCGCGACCACGGCAGGCCGTCGGTGCCGTGCACCGTGAACGAGTGCAGCGCCCGGTACGTCCGCAACCAGGGGGCGTTGCCCGGGTCGAGCGGCCGGGCGGAGATGCCCGTGACGACGTCCCGGCGGTAGGCGATGCGGCCCCGCCCGGCGAGTTGGCGGTCGCCGAGGTGCAGGGCGAGGTCCATGTCGTCGTGGAGCAGGGTCTCGTGTCGGTGCACCTCGTCACGCACGTCGAGCCAGGCGGTGCGGCGCATCATCATCGTCGAGCCGAACAGCGGCCAGTGCGCCAGGGCGGCCCCGATGACGAGGTGGTACGCGCCCACGTAGAGGGCGGAGAGCAGGCGCTCGACGCCGACGGGCGCATCGTAGAAGCGGGCGTTCGTGCTGACGGCGAGCACGTCCGGATCATCCACGAGGGTGCCGACCAGGTCGGCGACCCAGGTGCGGGGCAGGACGCTGTCGGCGTCGACCCGACCGATGAGGTCGACGGGTGCGGCGGCGCCCGGTCCGGCACCCACGCCGGCGGCGGCGTCGTACCCCGTGCTCGCGGCCGCGGCGATGCCGACCTCGGCCTCGGTCACCACCCGGGCACCGTGCCGGAGGGCCACCTCGACGGTGTCGTCGGTGCTGCCGTTGTCGACGACGATCACCTCGTCGGGCACCCGGGTCTGCCGCGCGAGCGAACGGAGGCAGGCGTCGAGCAGGGCTCCGTCGTCGCGGACGGGGACGACGACACAGACACGCACTCGCCCATCCAACCCGGTCGGGGCGGGTCACGTCGAGCGTTCACACCCGAGGACGTCGCCGAGACCCGTCGGCGCACACGGGGGTCTCGGCGGTTTCGCGGGGTCTGGCCGCACGCCCGCCCGGCGAGAGCAGACTCGGCGCATGATCCCGACCGCCGCCGAACCGATCGTCCCCATGCTCGCGAAGGCCGTGGCCGACGTGCCCGAGCCCGACTCCGTCGAGGGCGGACTCGTCTACGAACCCAAGTGGGACGGGTTCCGCGGCATCGTCTACGCGGAACGCGCCGACTCCGACGCCGACGACCCCGCCGCCCCGCTCACCGTCGAGATCGGCAGCCGCGGGTCGAAGATGCTGACCCGCTACTTCCCCGAGCTGGTCGAGGCCCTCGCCCGCCTCCTGCCAGGGCCCTGCGTGCTCGACGGCGAGATCGTCGTGCGGACCGGCGACCCCGGCCACGAACGCCTGGACTGGGACGCGCTCGGCCAGCGCATCCACCCGGCCGCCTCGCGCGTCGCGAAGCTCAGCGCCGAGACCCCCGCGATGTTCGTCGCGTTCGACCTGCTCGCCCTCGGCGGGCGCGACCTGCTCGACACCCCGTTCGCCGAACGCCGCGCGCTGCTGCTCGAGACGCTCGGGCCCGAGGGAGGCGCCGACGGAGGCCCCGAGGGAGGCCCCGACGGAGGCGCCGACGGCACGGCAGGAGGCGCGGACCGCCCCCTGCACGTCAGCCGGGCCACCGACGACGTCGCGACCGCCCGCCGGTGGCTGACCGAGTTCGAGGGCGCAGGGCTCGACGGGGTCGTGGCCAAGCCGGCCCGCGCCTCCTACGCTCCCGGCAAGCGCACCATGCTCAAGGTCAAGCACCACCGCACCGCGGACGTGGTGGTGCTCGGCTACCGCGTCCACAAGAGCGGTTCGGGCGTGGGGTCGCTGTTGCTCGGGCTGTACGACGCCGACGGCGAGCTGACGAACGTCGGAGGCGCGTCCGCGTTCTCGGACGCCCGTCGCCTCGAGCTCGTCGACGAGTTGGCACCGTTCGTCGACCGCGACGACGACGGCGAGGTGCGGCACGCCGAGACCGAGCGCAGCCGCTTCTCGTCGGGCAAGGACGTGTCGTTCGTCCCGCTGCGCCCCGAGCGCGTGGTCGAGGTGCGGTACGACCAGATGGAGGGCTCCCGCTTCCGCCACACCGTGCAGGTCGAACGGTGGCGCGACGACCGCGAAGCGCGTTCGTGCGGTTTCGACCAGCTCGAGGTCCCGGCGGCGTACGACCTGGGCGAGGTGCTCGCCTAGGCGACGAGCGCCTCCTCGGGCGCAGGGCAACGCGTTTCGTGCACCGCACCCCGACGAGACGCGGTGCCGTGCACGGGACACGGTGTCGTGGTCAGTCGGCGGCGGGCTTCCGCGCGCGGCTGGGCTGCACGCGGGGCGGCTCGCCGGGCATCTTCGGGAAGTCCGGCGGGAAGGGCAGTTCGCCGAGGCCGTCGGCGACGTCGCGCTCCCACCAGGCGAGCAACGTGTCGATGCGCCCCGGCGACTCGTGCATCGAGGCCCACGGGTCGCCGTGGGTCTGCAGCCGCTCGGGCACCGTCAGCACGGTGTGCTCGGCCGGGTCGATGCCGGGCAGGTCGTCCCACGTGACCGGCAGCGACACGGAGGCGCGGGGCAGCGCCCGGGGAGACCAGGCCCCCGCCATGGTGCGGTCGCGATTGGCCTGGTTGTAGTCGACGAGGAGGCGGTCGCCGCGTTCCTCCTTCCACCACGCGGTGGTGACGCGGTCGGGGGTGCGGCGTTCGAGTTCGCGGGCGGCGGCGATCACGGCGTGCCGCACCTCCAGGAACTCGTGCGTCGGCTCGATCGGCGCGAAGACGTGCAGACCCCGGTTGCCGCTCGTCTTGACGAACGCGGTGAGACCGGCCTCGTCGAGCACGGCCCGGAGGTCGAGCGCGGCCGTCACGGCGTCGGCGAAGCTCGTGCCCGGCTGCGGGTCGAGGTCGATGCGCAGCTGGTCGGGCAGGTCGGGCTGCTCGGCGCGCGAGGCCCACGGGTGGAAGACCAGGGTGTTCATCTGGGCCGCCCAGACCGCGGCGGCGGGCTCGTCGATCACGAGCTGCGGGTGCACGCGGCCGCTCGGGTAGGTGACGTCGACGGCTCGCACGTAGTCGGGCGTGCCGCGGGGCGGGTTCTTCGAGAAGTACTGGTCGCCGTCGACGTCGCCGCCGAACCGCTGCAGCGAGATCGGACGGTCGCCGTTCGCCGCGACGAAGGGCGTGCCGACCTCGACCAGGTAGCGCGCCAGGTCGAGCTTGGTCACGCCGAGGTCGGGCCAGAGCACGCGGGACGGACTGCTGATGCGGACGTCGCGGTCGCCCACCCGCAGGGTCGTCGCCTCGGATGCCATGTGCGTGACGCTAGTCCCGTCGCGCCGCCGGGGCACGAGGTGCCGGCGTTCACGGGGCGTTCACCCGGGCGTCGCTTCCGTCCGAGATGGTTCGGTCCACACCCGACGAAACGGACACCCGAATGCGCACGCCCCTGCTCCGCCTCGGCGCCCTGACCCTGGCCGGCTCGATCGCCGCCGCCGGGCTCGTGGCCACGAGCGCCCTGCCCGCCCTCGCGGCCGACGCCGACGTCGTCGTCAACGAGATCGACACGACCGACGACTGGGTCGAACTGCTCAACACCGGCCAGACCCCGACCGACGTGTCGGGCTTCGTGTTGCGGGACGACAAGGACACGCGGACGCTCGCGCTGCCCGCGGGCACGGTCCTCGCCGCCGGCGAGCGCCTGGTCGTCGACGTCGCCGACGACGCCGTGTGGGGCGCCGCCGCCTACGGGCTCGGACGCGCCGACGCCGTCCGGCTCTACGCCGCCGACGGCACGACCCTGCTCGACTCGTACGCCTGGACGCAGTTCCCGACGACGACCTACGGCCGCTGCGCCGACGGCACCGGCGAGTTCGCGACGACGGCCGCCGGGACGCGAGGCACCGCCAACGAGTGCGCGACGACACCGGCTCCGACCGACCCGACGGACCCCGCCCCGACCGACCCGACGACCCCCGCCGTGCCCGCCACGACCGACGTCGTGATCAACGAGGTCGAGTCGAACGGCGACGACACCGACTGGGTCGAACTGACGAACGTCGGCACGGTGCCCGTCGACGTCTCGGGCTACACCTTCCGGGACGAGGACGACGTGCGCACGCCCTTCACCCTGCCCACCGGTTCGGTCGTGCAGCCCGGCGCCTTCTTCGTGATCGACCAGGCCTCGGGCTCGAACCCGGTCGGCTTCGACTTCGGACTCGGCCAGCCCGACTCGGCACGCCTGTTCGACACCGCGGGCACGCTCGTCGCGTCGTACGCCTGGAGCGTCCACAGCACCGTCAGCTACGGCCGCTGTCCCGACGGCACCGGTGAGCTGACGACGACGACCGCGACCACGAAGGGCGCGGCGAACGACTGCTCGTCGCCCGTGCGCATCAACGAGGTCGAGAGCCAGGGAGGCGCGCCCGGCGACTGGGTCGAGCTCACGACCGTGGGCACCTCGTCGGTCGACCTCGGCGGCTACGTGCTGACCGACTCCGACCCGACGCACCGCTACGTCGTCCCCGCCGGGACCGTCGTCGCCCCCGGCGGCTTCGTCGTCCTCGACGAGCAGACCCCGACCTCGGCCGGCTTCGACTTCGGACTGGGCGGTGCCGACTCGGTGCGCCTGCTGCTGCCGGACGGCACGACGGCGGCCGACGGTTCGACCCTCGCCGACGAGTACTCGTGGACCTCGCACGCCGCCACCACCTACGGCCGCGGCCCCGACGGCACGGGCGACTTCACCGTCACGTCGGCCCCGACCAAGGGCTCCGCCAACACCTTCGCCGGCGTCTCCGTGCCGACGGCCTGGCCCGGCGGACCCGACGAGGTCCCCCTGGACGACGAGGGCACCTTCACCGGTGACCTGAGCGGTCTCGACTACGAGCCGACCGGCACCGCGACCCCCGGCACCCTGTGGGCGGTGCAGAACGGCGACGGCCTGCTCTACCGCATCGTCCCGGACGGCGCCGGCGGGTGGGCCCCGCAGACGACCGACGGCTGGGCTGCCGGCAAGAAGCTGCTGTACCCGAGCGGGGTCGCGACCGACATCGTGGACGCCGAGGGCGTCACGGTCGCCGACGACTCGTCCGCGGGCGGCGTCTACGTGTCGACCGAGCGCAACAACGCCTCGGGCTCGGTCAGCCGCCCCTCGGTGCTGCGCTACGACGCCGCGAGCCCGGCCACGACCCTGGTCGCCACCGACGAGTGGAACCTCGCCGCGGACTTCCCCGGCCTGGGAGCCAACGCGGGCCTCGAGGGCATCACCTGGGTGCCGGACGCCTGGCTGACCGAGGCGGGGTTCGTCGACGAGGCGACCGGCGCCTCCTACGACCCCGCGACGTACGCCGGCCACGGTGACGGGCTCTTCTTCGTCGGCGTCGAGGGCACCGCGAGCGTCTACGCCTACGCCCTGATGGACGACGGTTCGTTCGAGCGCGTCGCCACCATCGCGACGTCGTTCGCCCTGGTCGCCGACCTGCAGTTCGACGCCGACCTCGACGCGCTCTGGGTCGTCTGCGACGAGGCCTGCTCGGGCCGCACGGCGCTGTTCTCGGTCGACGAGTCGGGGGCGTTCGCCGAGGACGTCGTCCACGAGGCACCGGCGAACGCCGACCGCGGGCTCGCCAACGAAGGCTTCGCGATCGCCCCGGCGGCGACGAGCGTCGACGGGTTCCGCCAGACGTTCTACGCGGACGACAACGACACCGACGGGTTCTCGCTGCGCGCCGGGACGTTCCCCGGCGTGGCGGCCGAGCCCGGGACGCCCGGCGACCCCGGCACCCCCGGGACGCCCGGCACCCCCGGGACGCCCGGCACGCCCGG
>NZ_JACYNS010000125.1:0-6475 GCF_014839405.1 Frigoribacterium sp. CFBP 13605
CGCCCTGCTCGACGGGGTCGGCGATCCCGGTGGACCCCGCCTCGTGCTCACGCACGGGGCGGGGTTTTTCCGTTGCCGCCCGGGGCCGGCCCGGGGTCAGGCGGCCGTGAACCCGGTTTCGAACGACGCACCCAGAAGAATCGGGGTGCATCGTTCGGAACCGGGTTCTTCGCGCACTGACGGCCGGGGGTCAGGAGGCGCGGCGGGGGTGACGAGCGCCGTGCTCACCGCGCCGGTCACCTCCGCGTCTGCCCGGCAGCTGACGACCACCGCAGACACGACTCGTGACCCCCGGTCTGGGGTCACCGCTTTCAATTCAAGCGCATAGAGTTCGAGGGGTGCCGTCGGTGGCACGAAACCTCGATCCCGAGCCCCCCGGACTGGACGCCATGTCTCTTGCACCTGCGCCACCCTTGGGGACCGACCGCTCCGACGACGACCTCCTCGTCCTCGTCGCCGAAGGCAACCAGCAAGCCTTCGCGGTCTTCTACGACCGGACGGCTGCCCGTGTCCTCGGACTGGTCCGTCGCATCCTGGTCGATCCGGCGCAGTCCGAGGAGGTCACGCAGGAGATCTTCCTCGAGGCCTGGCAGACCGCCGGGCGCTTCGATCCCGCGCGTGGCAAGGCATCGTCGTGGCTGCTCACGATGGCGCACCGCCGCGCCGTCGACCGGGTGCGTGCCTCCCAGTCCTCACGCGACCGCGACCTCGCGGTCGGTGCGAAGGAATTCGTCGACGCACGGGACGACGTGGCGGAGACGGCCGAGACCCGGGTCGAGCACGAGCGAGTGACGAAGGCCATGCGGACCTTGACCGACCTGCAGCAGCAAGCCCTCGAGCTGGTGTACTTCGGCGGGCTGAGCCACAGCGAGGCTGCCCGTGAGGCCGGCGTCGCCATCGGGACGATGAAGACCCGCATCCGCGATGCCCTGATCACCCTCCGTCGACTGATCGCAGAAACGGAAGCGGCCTGACCGACTCATCCCCCGGGATCGGGCCGGAGGCACGTGCCGAGCAGATCGGCGTCGAACAGCGGGCCTCACGACGTTCTCGTCGACGTCGACGCTCGGCATCGTCAGGGTGTTGGGTCGATGGATGGTCGCCGCCTCACCTGTCCTGACCGTCGACGCGTTCCCCGTCGGGTTCACGTTCCTCTCGTGAACCTTCATCGCCATCGGTGTCGTCTGCGCGGTCGGTGTCGCGGCCGACGTGGCCCGCCGCCCACAGCCGATGGCCGTGATGAACGTGGTGTGGCCCGTGACGATGCTGTTCGGCGGGCTCGCGTGGCTGCTGTTCTACCGTCGGACCGCGCGCGCCGCCCTGCGAGGACTGAGCCAGGTCGAGCGCGGGAGTTCGATGGCGGTCTCCGTCGCCACGGGTACCAGCCATTGCGGCGCGGGTTGCGCGATCGGCGACCTCGTCGCAGAGTTCGCCCTCGTCGCCTTCCCCGTCATCGGCGTCGTCGTCGGCCGGGGCACTCTGTACGACGACGAGATCTTCGCCGGCTGGATCATCGACTTCGTCCTCGCCTTCGCTCTCGGGATCGTGTTCCAGTACTTCTCCATCGCCCCGATGCGCGGCCTCGGCCTCCGAGCCGGCATCGTGGCCGCCCTCAAGGCCGACGCCCTGTCGATCTCGGCGTGGCAGGTCGGAATGTACGGGGTCATGGCGCTGGCCCAGTTCCTCGTCCTGCCCTCACTCTTCGGCGGGCGCGCGGACGTCGTCAGTCCGGAATTCTGGTTCGTCATGCAGATCGCCATGCTCGCCGGGTTCGCGACCTCCTATCCCGTCAACTGGCTCCTCATCAGGTCGGGCGTGAAAGAAGCGATGTGATCCGATGCAGACCTCGACGCCGCACACGAACGCTCGGCCCGGGGGCTGGCGCCCGCGCTCGTTCCGTCGCACACTGGTGCCCAGCGAACGAGAGGACTCGTCATGAGCGACACCGTGGTCGATCAGTACATCGCGGGGTTCCCGCCCGAGAGACGCGAAGCGCTCGAACGGGTGAGGCGGGCCATCCACGCCGGGTGCACAGGCGGCGTCGAGAGCCTGCGGTACGGCATGCCGGCCATCCGCTTCGAGGACGGGCAGACGCTCTACTTCGCGGCATGGACGCGCCACCTCGGCATCTACCCCGTGCCCCGGTTCGACGAAGCCCTCGAAGGCGACGTCTCCCCTCACCGACGCGCCAAGGACACCGTCGCCTTCGGCTGGGGCCGCCCCGTCCCCGACCAGCTGGTCGAGCGGATCAGCCGCGCGATCGCGTGCGGCGCGGCGACGATCGTGGACGCCCCTCCCCCGGCGTTCGCCGTCACCCGCTGACGGGCCCCCGCACTCCGCCGACGATCCGGACGAGTGGTCGCCGATCGTCCTCCGCCACGATGGCGGGCACGATCCGCGGTCACTCGTCCGCTGCGTCCGGGCCCGTACCCCGAACGCGCCGCGTCGGCGGAGGCGGCCCGGCGTAGCGTCCAGGGCAATTCCGAACCAGAGAGGACCCCGCATGACCCGCGACCAGTACACCTTCTCCGACCCGCGCACGCTCTACCCCACGATCAGCCCCGAGGTGCAGCACCAGGACGAGCCCGGCCTGCAGTCGGAGATGACGCCCGTCCCCGACCTCGGCGAGGAGACCTACCGCGGCACGGGACGCCTGCAGGGGCGCAAGGCCCTCATCACGGGTGCCGACTCGGGCATCGGCGCCGCCGTCGCGATCGCCTACGCCCGCGAGGGTGCCGACGTCGCCCTGAACTACCTGCCGAGCGAACAGTCCGACGCCGACCACGTCATCGCGCTCGTCGAGGCCGCGGGGCAGAAGGCCGTGGCCCTCCCCGGGGACCTGACCAGCGCCTCCTTCTGTCGCGAGCTGGTGCAGAAGGCGGTCGACGGACTCGGCGGCCTCGACGCCGTCGTCAACGTCGCCGGCAAGCAGGTCTGGCACGAGGACATCGCCGACATCACCGACGAGCAGTTCGACCTGACCTTCCGCACCAACGTCTACGCCCCGTTCTGGATCGTCAAGGCCGCCGTGCCGCACCTCGCCCCCGGCTCGACGATCATCAACACCGCCTCGGCCGAGGCCCACACGCCCGCGCCCGACCGCCTCGACTACGCCGCCACCAAGGGTGCGGTCAACAACCTGTCGAAGGGCATGGCGCAGCAGCTCATCACGAAGGGCATCCGCGTCAACGTCGTCGCGCCCGGCCCGACCTGGACCGTGCTGCAGGTGACCGACGGCGTCGACCCCGAGTCGCTGCCCGAGTTCGGCTCGAGCGAGGCCCCGCTCGGTCGCGCCGGCCAGCCCGCCGAGCAGGCCCCGGCCTACGTGTTCCTCGCCTCGGCCGAGTCGAGCTTCGTCTCGGGCGAGACGCTCAACGTCAACGGCGGCATGGTCTCGCCGTAGCCCGACCGACGACGGAACCGAGGAGGCGCGGGTCGGCTGGACCGCGCCTCCTCGGCTCCTCGGGTCAGTGGCCCCGGCGGCTCAGGCGGGCAGCGCCGCCGCGAGGTACGGCGCCGTGCGACTACCGGTCGCCCCGGCCACCTGTTCGGGAGTCCCGACGGCGAGCACGCGCCCACCGGCGTCACCTCCGCCGGGACCCAGGTCGACGACGTGGTCGGACGCCGCCACGACGCCCATGTGGTGCTCCACCACGACGACCGTGTTGCCCGCGTCGACGAGCAGCTGCAACTGGGTGACGAGCAGCTCGACGTCGGCGGGGTGCAGGCCCGTCGTGGGCTCGTCGAGCAGGTAGAGCGTGTGGCCCGAGCGTGCCCGCTGCAGTTCGGTCGCGAGCTTGATGCGCTGCGCCTCGCCGCCCGAGAGTTCGGTGGCCGGCTGACCGAGTCGCAGGTAGCCGAGCCCGACCTGCCGCAACGTCTCGAGGGCCCGGGAGGCGCTGGTCACCTCGGCGAGGAACGTCGCCGCCTCGTCGACCGTCATCGCGAGCACGTCCGCCACGGTCGCGCCGTGCCACGTGACCTCGAGCGTCTCGGCGTTGTAGCGGGCTCCGTGGCACTCGGGGCACGGCGAGTAGCTGCCGGGCAGGAAGAGCAGCTCGACCGAGACGAACCCCTCGCCCTGGCAGACCTCGCAGCGGCCCCCGGCGACGTTGAACGAGAAGCGTCCGGCGCCGTACCCCCGGGCCCGTGCCTCGTCGGTCGCGGCGAAGGCCTGGCGCACGGCGTCGAACAGGCCCGTGTACGTCGCGAGGTTCGACCGCGGAGTCCGGCCGATCGGCTTCTGGTCGACCTGCACGACGCGGTCGACCCGCTCGTGGCTCGTCGCCGTCTCGGCCAGCACGCCGCCGACCAGCGTCGACTTGCCCGAGCCCGACACCCCCGTGACCGCGGTCAGCACGCCGAGCGGCAGGTCGACGTCGACGCCGTCGAGGTTGTGCCGGGTGACGCCACGCAGTTCGAGGGTGGCGGTCGGTTCGCGGCGGACGGGCGACCCGCCCTGGGCGCGACCGTCGGCGGAGGGGTCGAGGAACCGCCTCGTGACGGAGTCGGCGACCCCGGCGAGCCCGGCGACGGGCCCGCTGTAGAGCACCGCGCCTCCTTGGCTGCCGGCCCCCGGGCCGACGTCGACGACCCAGTCGGCGCGACGCACGATGCTCATGTCGTGCTCGACGACGAACACCGAGTTGCCACTCGCCCGTAGCCGCTCGAGCACCTCGACGAGGGACTCGGCGTCGGCGGGGTGCAGGCCGGCGCTCGGCTCGTCGAGCACATAGACGACGCCGAACAGGCCCGAGCGCAGCTGGGTCGCGATGCGGAGCCGCTGCATCTCGCCCGGCGACAGGGTCGGCGTCGCACGGCCGAGGCTGAGGTAGCCGAGCCCGAGGTCGGCGAGCACGGTCGTCCGGGCCAGCAGGTCGGAGGCGATGCGGACGGCGACCTCGGTGACCTCGCCCGACGACGCGTTCGACACCGCCGCCGACGCACTCGTCAGGGTCGCCGTCGGCCGCAGGACGTCGCCCAACTCGGCGATCGGCAGGGCGTTGAGCTCGGCGATCGTCCGGCCGGCGAAGGTCACGGCGAGCGCCGCCCGGGTCAGGCCGCTGCCACCGCAGAGCGAGCAGGGACCGCTCTCGACGTACTGCAGCACCTTGGTCCGCTGGGTCTCGCTCTGCGAGTCGGCGAGGGTGTGCAGGACGAAGGCGCGGGCGCTCCAGAAGCGGCCCTTGTACGGCTTGGCGACGCGGTCGCGCTGGGGGGTCACCTCGACCACGGGCTGCTCCTCGGTGTAGAGCAGCCAGTCGCGATCGGCCCGCGGCAGGTCACGCCAGGGGCGGTCGATGTCGTAGCCGAGCACGCTCGTGACGTCGCGGAGGTTCTTGCCCTGCCAGGCTCCCGGCCAGGCGCTGATCGCGCCGTCGCGGATGCTCAGGTCGGGGTCGTGGACGGCGGACGCCTCGGTCACCTCGTGCGCGATGCCGAGCCCGTGGCAGCGCGGGCAGGCCCCCGCGACCGTGTTCGGCGAGAACGAGTCGGACTCGAGCCGGTCGGCCCCCGCGGGGTAGCTGCCGGCCCGCGAGTAGAGCATCCGCATCGAGTTCGACAGCGTGGTCAGGGTGCCGACGGTCGACCGCGAGCTCGGGGCGCCGCGGCGCTGCTGCAGGGCGACCGCCGGGGGCAGGCCGGTGATCTCGTCGACGTGCGGGGCGCCGCCCTGGGCGATCAGCCGCCGCGCGTAGGGGGCGACGGACTCGAAGAAGCGGCGCTGCGCCTCGGCGAAGATCGTGCCGAAGGCCAACGACGACTTGCCCGAGCCCGAGACGCCCGTGAACGCGACGATGCTGTCGCGCGGGACGTCGACGTCGACCGCGCGCAGGTTGTTCTCGCGAGCGCCCCGGACGCGGACGAATCCGCGGGCGTGGACGTCCGCGGGTGTGTCGGCGGGGGCGTCGGGCAGGTCGGGCACGTCGGGAGGGGCGGTGTCGGGCATCCGGTCGATGCTACGGGTGTCCGCCGGAGTCGGCCCGGGTGCCGGTGGCCCGGCGGGGTGCCGGTGCGGCGTCGGCGGGGTGTCGGCGGGCTGCCGGGCTGCCGGGCTGCCGGGCTGCCGGGCTGCCGGGCTGCCGGGCCCGAGTGTCGGTGGCCCGTCGTACCGTGTGCGCGTGCCCGAGCCGATCGCCGCCTGGTGGGCGCGACGCCGGTCGTCGCGCGGCCTCGCCGTGCCCTACCCCGTGGGCAGCTACCGCGAGGCGTGGGCGTCGTACCCGGTGCTCGTGCGGCAGTACCGGCCCGAACACAACGGTGGCATCGTGCTCAGCCAGATCCCGCCCGCGGCCGACGTGTGGCTGTGCTGGCTCTGCGACGCGGGCCACGTCTTCGTCGCCACCCCCGACGAACAGCGGCACCGGCCC
Organism: Frigoribacterium sp. CFBP 13605; assembly: GCF_014839405.1. Taxonomy (NCBI): domain Bacteria; kingdom Bacillati; phylum Actinomycetota; class Actinomycetes; order Micrococcales; family Microbacteriaceae; genus Frigoribacterium; species Frigoribacterium sp. CFBP 13605. Next base: position 6,372 of record NZ_JACYNS010000125.1, read on the forward strand.
GGGCGCGAGCGCCGGCGGTCGTCGTGGTGCCCCGAGTGCAGCGAGCTCGCCGCTCCGCGCGCCCTGCCGATGAGACCGCCGATGGCACCCGCGGCGGCGGTCCG
>NZ_JACYNS010000126.1:0-6277 GCF_014839405.1 Frigoribacterium sp. CFBP 13605
CCCCCGGACCGCCCGCCCCCGACACCCCCGAGAGGACCACCCCGTGACGACCGAACTCACCGTGCTCGTGGTCGACGACGACTTCTACGTCGCCGACCTGCACCGCCGCCAGGTCGAGCAGCTGCCCGGCCTGCGGGCGCTGCCGGCCGTCGGCACGGTCGCCGAGGTGCGCCGCGTCCTCGCCGAACGGCACGTCGACCTGCTGCTGCTCGACGTCCACCTGCCCGACGGCAGCGGGCTCGACCTACTGCTCGAGGTCGACGTCGACGCGTTCGTGCTCAGCGCCGCGTCGGACGCCACGACCGTGCGGCGGGCCCTGCGGCGCGGGGCGCTGGGCTACCTGATCAAACCGTTCGCGTCGGGCACGCTGGTCGACCGGCTGCGCGCCTACCAGCGGTACCGCAACGTGCTCGACGAGCGGACGGCCGTCGACCAGGAGGCGCTCGAACGGGCCCTGCGCATCCTCCATTCCGGCGACGCGGCGAAGGCGGCCTCGCCGTCGCGGTCGGCCACCGAGCAGGCGGTGCTCGAGCAGTTCGGCGCCGAGGCGGATGCGGTCGCCGCGGACCCCGACGCCGAGGTCGGAGCCGGGGCCGGGGTCGGGCCGCTCGAACTGTCGGCGGCCGACGTCGCCGCCCGGGTCGGGGTCTCGCGGGCCACGGCGCAGCGCTACCTCGCGGCGCTCGCCGCCGACGGTCTCGTCACGATGAAGCTCAGCTACGGCACCACCGGCCGCCCCGAGCACCGCTACTCGCGCCCCTGACCCGACCCGCGCCTCCTGCTCGTCGCCCGCTCGCTCGTCCGCCTGCTCGCCACCGCGTCGCACCGCCCACTGAACATCGCACCGCCCACTGAACATCGCACCGCCCACGTCGGCGGTGCGACGTCCAGTCGGCGGTGCGAAGCCCCCCCCGCTCGTCGGGGCGGGCCGCCGAGGAGGCGCGGGCCGGCTCAGTCCGCCGGTGCGGTCTCGACGACCGGACCGTTCACCTGCACGTCGATGAGGCGGCTGAGGGAACTGTCGGGTCCGCCCTGGAGGGTCACGGTGTAGGGCTCGTCCGCACCCTCACCGGGTCCGGTCACGATCCGCCGTGAGCCGCTCGGCGTGCTGTCGTCCTCGAAGACGGTGAAGCCCTCGGCGACGAGGGCGTCGACCAGCGCTGCCGTCGTCTCGTCCCGTGAGGCGCCCGGGACGAGCACGACGGAATGCGCGACGGTCCACTGTCGGATGCTGCTGTCCGGGTCGTTCGGCGTGCCGGCCACACCGGCGTCGCCGTCCTCGAACACCTCGACGCTCTCGACGACGGCCGGGTCGACGAGCGCGACCACCCGGTCGACGAGGTCGTCGGCACGTCGGCCGGTCTCTTCGATGGAGGGGGTCGACTTCCGGGTGGGGGTCTCGTCGACGGTCGGTCCGACCACGCCGAGGAGGACGTAGTTCTGCCCGGGCGACGCCCCGTTGTCACCGGCCTGCACGGTCAGCTCGAAGCCGTCGTAGCGGTCCTCGTCCGAGGTCAACGAGACCCAGCGACCTCCCGCGTTCGACGTCTCCCGGTCGAGACCCACCGTCCAGCCGTCCGCGACGCGGGCATCGATCACGGACTCGGCGACGTCGAGCTGGGGTGCGTCCGGCACGAGGTTCACGTACCGCAGCACCCGCCACTCCTGGATGCTGCCGTCGGCGTCGTCCGCGGAGCCGCCGATCGACGCCGCGCCGTCCTCCTGGGCCTCGACGCTCGCCACGAGGGTCGGGTCGACCTGGGCCTGGAGGCCGTCGATCAGTTCCGTGGCGATCGTGCCGGTCTCCTCGAGGGTCCTTCCGTCGTCCACATCGCGAGGGCCCGTCGTGCCGGTGCTGCACGCGGTGAGGAGGGCGATGCCCAGCGCCGCGAGGCAGAGCGCTCGTCGATCACCCATGGAGACCCACGAACCACCAGAGCGACGCGATCTCGGCGGGCTGCCGTTGGAGGCCGATCCACAGACCGACCGGCCACAGGAGCAGGGGCAGCACGACCCCGACCGCGACCACCGCGACCACGAGGGCGAGGAACACGAGTCCGACCGTGGCACCGACCGACCGGCGACCCAGAGCGGCCTCCGCGGCCGCCTCGTCGTCGTCCACGACGATCTCCTCGTCCGGGTCGGGAGCGTGCTCGTCCCCGAGGCCCCACAGCCGTCGACCGTCCTCGTCCATGCGCGCGCCTCCGTCCCCCCGGTCCTGGGCGCGACGCTAGCAGCAGGGGCGGCCCGCCCCCAGTACGGGGCAGCCGCCTGCGCACCGCTTACGTCGCCCCGCGCCCCGCCGATAGAGCGCCGTGAGCACGGATCGCTCGCACACCGGCCACGGATCGGCCCCTCGCACTCCATCGACCCCACCGGGACAGGCATGCCACTCGAATCCGTGACGCAAGCGGCGCTGCAGAGCGCCCTCGACGGTCTCTCGCTGCGTCAGAAGACGATCGCCGCGAACATCGCGAACGTCAACACCCCGAACTACACCGCCAAGCGCGTGCAGTTCGAGGAGGCGCTGGGCCGGTCGGTCGCGTCCGGCAGCGGGGCGGTCCAGGCATCCACGTCGCGCAGCCTCGAGCCGACCCGTCTCGACGGCAACAACGTGAACCTCGACACCGAGACCCTGTCGAACGTCGACACCGTGCTGCGGTACCAGTTCGCCACGCAGGCCATGAACTCCGAGCTGACGGCCGTGCGCGCCGCGTTCCGGACGAACTCGTGACCGCCTTCGACGCGATCGGCATCGCGAGCACCGGCCTGACCGTGCACCGCAAGTGGCTCGACGCCGTGTCGGACAACATCGCCAACGTCAACACCGTCAAGTCGATGGACGACACCGCCTTCCAGGCCCGCTACGTCGAGGTGCAGGAGGGCGCCGGCACGTCCGGCGTCTTCGTCAAGGCCGACCGCTACGGCAGCGAGGCCGGCCGCGTCACGTACCTCCCCGACCACCCGCTGGCCGACGCCGAGGGATACGTGCGCATGCCCGACATCGACCTCGGCGCCCAGATGGGCGACCTGATCATGGCGCAGCGTGGCTACCAGGCCAACGCCGCCGTGGTCGACCGTGCCAAGACGGCCTACGAGGCCGCACTCCAGATCGGACGTGGCTGATGCCCATCGCAGGAATCCAGGCCCTCGGGGCCGTGCAACAGACCGGCTTCGCCGACGTGGGCTCGCTCATGGGGGCCGGCGGTGCGTCCGACGTGACGGGCGTGGCCGGCGCGACCGGCGCCTCCTCGGCCTCGGGCGCGACCTTCGGCGCGACCATGACCGGAGCCGTCGAGGGGCTGCAGCAGCTGCAGTCCGAGGCGAAGACCCTCGCGGTCAAGGCCGTCACCGGTGACCTGACCGACATCCACGACGCGACCATCGCGGCGACGCGTGCCCAGGTCACGCTCGAGCTGGTCAGCGCCGTCCGCAACAAGGGCGTCGACGCCTTCAACGAGATCATGAGGATGCAGGCCTGATGCCGAACGCCGTCAAGGGCCAGCTCGCCAAGCTCGGTGCCGTCCTCCAGAGCTTCACGGTCGCGCAGCGCACGATCGCCGTCATCCTGGTCGCCGCCCTCGTGCTCGGCGTCGTCGCGCTCGTCAGCTGGCTGGGCAAGCCCACCTACACGCCGCTGTTCAGCGGCATCGACCCGACCGACGCGAGCGCCATCGTCGAACTGCTGCAGACCGACGGCGTGCCGTACGAGCTGACCGCGGGCGGCGGCACGATCCTCGTGCCCGAGAACGTCGTCTACGACGAGCGCCTCAAGGCCGCGGCCGCGGGGCTGCCCGCCGCGAGCTCGGGCGGCGGCTACTCGCTGCTCGACACCATGGGCGTCACCTCGTCCGAGTTCCAGCAGAACGTCACCTACAAGCGTGCGATCGAGGGCGAGCTCGCCAACACGATCAAGGCGATGGACGGCGTCAAGAACGCCAGCGTGCAGCTCGCGATCCCGGAGGAGTCGGTGTTCGTCGCCGAGCAGCGCGACCCGACCGCCTCGGTGTTCGTCGAGACCCAGGCCGGTGCGACGCTGGACTCCAAGCAGGTGCAGGCCATCGTCAACCTGACCAGCGCCTCCGTCGACGGCATGAAGGCGACCGACGTCGCCGTCACCGACGCCTCGGGCACGGTGCTCTCGGCCGTCGGCAGCGGAGCGGTCGGAGGCGCGGACGGCGACGCGAGCGACTACGAGTCCAAGGTCCAGGCCTCGGTCCAGGCCATGCTCGACAAGATGGTCGGCCCCGGCAACTCGTCCGTCGTGGTGGCCGCCGACCTCGACCAGAGCTCGGGCACCAAGGTGACCGAGTCGTTCTCGCAGCCGACCTCGGGGCCGATCGCCCTGAACGAGTCGGGCACCACCGAGCAGTACGGCTCCGGGGCGAACGGGGCGAACGGCACCGGTGCGACCGGCGTGCTCGGCCCCGACAACATCGCGGTGCCCAACGGCACGGCGGCCGACGGCACGACCACCGCGGGCACCGGCGCCGACGGGGGCTACACCAACGAGTCGACCACCAAGAACAACGCCGTCGACAAGGTCACCGAGAGCCTCAACGTCCCGGCCGGCGAGGTCAGCCGCCAGACGGTGTCGGTCGCGCTGAACTCGGCCGCGGCCAACGGGGTCAACATGCAGAGCGTCCGCGACCTCGTCGGTGCCGCCGCCGGCATCGACGCCGCCCGCGGCGACACCGTCCAGGTCGCGCAGGTCGACTTCGACACCTCGGCCGCGGACGCCGCCGCCGAGGCGCTCAAGGCCGCCGACGCGGCGAGTGCCAGCGAGGCGATGTGGGGCACCATCCGCACGGTCGGCATCGTCGCGGCCATCGCGATCGCCGCCATCGTGGGGCTCATCGTCTTCGCCCGTCGCAGCCGTCGCCAGGACCGCGAGGACGTCGACCTCGGCGAGCTCTCCCCGCAGAACGGCGCCCAGACCTGGGACGCCACGATGCCGCTGTCGCTCGACGACGCCGTCGCCACCTCGCGCCTGACCCTGCCCGGCATGGGCGAGCCGAAGACCGAGCTGCTCGAGGTCGACGCCCCGACGCCGTCGCCCGAGTTCGTCTCGGCCGAGCGCCGCCGGGCCGAGATCGACGCGATGGCCGAGCGCGACCCGGGCAAGACCGCCGAGCTGCTCCGCGGCCTGATGGACGACCGGCAGCCCGCATGAGCCTCGTCCCCACCACCTTCGGCGCCCCCGCGGTCCCCGGGGTCGGCAAGCCGTTGACCGGCGCCCAGAAGGTCGCGGTCATCCTCATGCAGATGGACCAGGCCCGCGCGGCCGCGGTCATGAAGGAGTTCAGCGAGGTCGAGGCCGAGGAGATCGCGGCCGAGATCGTGCGCCTGCGTCGCGTCGACCCCGTGCTCGCCGAGGCCACCGTGGCCGAGTTCCACGACCTCAGCGTCAGCGGCCGCTACCAGCGCCGCGGCGGGCACGACGTCGCCGTCGGTCTGCTCGAGGCGTCGTTCGGTTCCGAGCGTGCCGCCGGCGTCATGGAGCGCATGGCCTCCAACATGGCCGGCAAGTCGTTCGAGTTCCTCGACGAGGCCGAGGCCGGTCAGGTCGTGGCGCTCCTCGACGGCGAGCTGCCGCAGACCATCGCCCTGGTGCTCGCGCACCTCAGGCCCCAGCAGGGTTCCGCCGTGATGTCGGGCCTCGACGTCGAGCTGCGCGCCGACGTGGCCCAGGCCATCGCGACGATGGGCACGGCCACCCCCGAGTCGGTCGGCATCGTCGCGGCCACCCTCAAGGTGCGGGCCGGCGCCGTCGTCGCCCCGCGGGACCAGGTCGAGGTCGTCGGGGGCATCCAGCCGCTGATCGAGATCCTCAACCGCAGCGACGTGGCGACCGAGAAGGCGCTGCTCGAGGGCCTCGACGAACGCGACCCCGAGCTGGCCGAGGAGGTGCGCTCGCGCATGCTCACCTTCGAGGACATCGTCAAGCTCGAGTCGCGCGACATCCAGCAGGTGCTGCGCGGCATCGACGCGGCGATCCTCGCCACGGCGATGAAGGGCGCGCCGGCGGCGGTCACCGAGGTCATCCGCGGCAACGTCTCCGAGCGCAACCGCGAACTGCTGGACGACGAGCTGCAGTCGATGGGTCCGGTCCGCAAGTCGCAGATCGAGGAGGCGCGGGCGTCGGTCGTGCGCGCCATCCGCGAACTCGAGGCGATGGGCGCGATCACCATGCACCGCTCGGACGACGACGCCCTCGTCGAGTAGCCCGGCCCCCCTTCGGGGCAAGGGCTAACGCCGTCCCGGCCGAGGTCGAGAG
>NZ_JACYNS010000127.1:0-6217 GCF_014839405.1 Frigoribacterium sp. CFBP 13605
GCGGCTGGGACGACGGCTGCTGGGACGCGGCTCCCGGGAAGGCGGTGGGAGGCAGCGGCGGTGAGGCGGTGGCCGCGTCGCCACCCTCGGTCGGGCGCGTCGGGGGCGCGGTGGGTGCCGCGGGCGGCGTCGGAGCCGAGGGCGCGGTCGGCGCCGAGGACGGCTTCTCGGGGGTGGTGTCGTCGGTGGCCATCAGCTGCCTTTCGCGAGCGGTGCGTCGGTCGTGCCATCGGGGCGGCCGGTCACACCCGTGACGGTCGCGTCCCGGGACACGAAAGGGCCCGCACCGTCCGGTGCGGACCCCGTCATGCTAGCGAGGCCGCCGATGAGCGGCCCCTGGGAGGCAACGCCCTCGGGGGCGTGCCCGCGGCCTCAGGAGTTGTAGCTGCCGTCGTAGAGGTCGGGGTTGCTGGCGATCGCACCGAAGACGACGAAGAGCAGGATGATCGTCAGGATCGTCAGCGCCACGACGACGTAGCCGAGGATGAGCCCCGTCAGGGCCATCCCCCGGCCCTCTTCGCCCCGCTTCTTGATCTGGCTCAACGCCATGTGGCCGGTCACGATGGCACCGATGGCCGTGATCGAGGTCACGAAGCCCGCGATGCCGAGGATCATCGACACGAGGGCGAGGGTGTTGCGCTGACCGGGACGAGCGCCGTTCTGCCCCTGGTAAGAGGGCTGACCACCGGAGGGCTGCCCCGGGTAGGCCGGCTGCTGGCCCTGGTAGGGATTCTGCGGAGAGGGCTGGCCGTGGGGGGCGGGGTTCTGGTCGGTCATCGGAGACGTCCTTCTGCTGAGGGTCGGCCGGTGACGGCCGCGGTCGGTCGAGCGCCCATGCTATCGGCGGCCCATGGCCTGTGACCGGGGGCGGGTCGCCCGGGCCGCGCCGAAGGGTTCAGACGGCCTGGACCGTCGTCACGGGCAGCGTCGAGTCGGCCCCGAAGTCGAGAGGCGAGGGCGCTCGACCCCGCGACACGAGCTCGGCACCGAGTGCCGCGATCATGGCGCCGTTGTCGGTGCAGAGCGAGAGGGGCGGCACGCGCAGCTCGACCCCGGCCGCCGCGCAGCGTTCGGCCGCGAGCTCGCGCACGCGGGCGTTGGCGACGACTCCCCCGCCGAGCAGCAGGCGGGGGACGCCCCGATCGGCGCAGGCCGCGAGGGCCTTGGTGAGCAGGACGTCGGCGACGGCCTCGCGGAAGCTGGCGGCGACGTCGGCGACGGGCACCGCGCCTCCTTCGCTGCGACGCTGTTCGACCCACCGGGCGACGGCCGTCTTCAGCCCCGAGAACGAGAAGTCGTACCGGTGCTTCGCGAGATCCTTCGGGAGGGTCAGCCCGCGCGGGAAGCGGACGGCCCTCGGATCGCCGCCTTCGGCGACGCGGTCGATCTGCGGCCCGCCGGGGTAGGGCAGGCCGAGCAGGCGGGCCACCTTGTCGAACGCTTCACCCGCGGCGTCGTCGATCGTCTCGCCGAGCAGTTCGACGTCGTCGACGAGGTCGCGCACGTGCAACAACGAGGTGTGACCGCCCGAGACGAGCAGCGCGATGGTCGGCAACTCGAGTTCGCTGCCGTCGGCGCGGAGCACGTCCGCCCCGACGTGGCCGACGAGGTGGTTCACGGCGTAGAGGGGCTTGCCCGTCGCCAGGGCGAGGGCCTTGGCGGCACCGACGCCGACCATGAGCGCCCCGGCGAGCCCGGGTCCGCTCGTCACGGCGATCGCGTCGAGCTCGGCCGTCGTCACGCCGGCCTCGGCGAGCGCCGCGGCGAGGGCGGGCTCGAGCGCCTCGAGGTGTGCGCGCGCGGCGACCTCGGGCACGACGCCGCCGTAGCGGGCGTGCTCGTCCATCGACGACGAGATGACGTTGGCGAGGAGGGTGCGTCCGCGGACGATGCCGATGCCGGTCTCGTCGCAGCTGGTCTCGATGCCGAGCACGAGGGGCTCGCGGACGGCGGGCTCGGCGGCCGCCTGCTCGGCGGCGGACGAGGAGGCGCGGGTCGCGGTCACGGGCGGACGTCCTGTTCGTCGAGGGGCACGTCGTCGATCGGCTCGAGGGGGCCCGCGGTGGTCTCGGTGACGGCCGGCGGGACGCGCAGTCGCATGACGACGGCGTCGACCCCGTCGGGCATGTAGTACCGGGCACGGACGGCGATGCGCTCGAAGCCGAGCGTCTCGTAGAGGTGCTGCGCCCCGGGGTTGTCGGCCCGCACCTCGAGGAACACCTCGCGCACCCCGCCGTGACGGGCCTCGGTGAGCAGCTGGGTCAGCATCGCCCGTCCGAGCCCACGCCCCTGGTGCTCGGCGAGGACGGCGATGGTCTGGATGTCGGCCTCGGGAGCCCCTTTGAGCGCCAGCATGCCCGCGTAACCGATGACGGTGGTGTCGTCGCCCTCGGCCGTGGCGACCAGGTAGCGACCGCCGGGGGCGGTGAGCTCGTGCGTCATGCTCGCCCGCGACCAGGCGTCGGTGAGGAACGTCGACGTCTCGATGGCCATGATGCCGTCGAGGTCGTCGAGGGTGGCCGTGCGCAGCAGCACGCTCACTGCGTGACCGGCTTCGGGCCGGCCGACGGGGTGACGTCGGGTTCGCGCAGGTACAGCGGCTCGGCGGCGGCGAAGGCGCGGCCGTGCTCGAAGAGCCGCTCGGCGAGCATTCCCAGCGCGGCCGCCGAGACCGTCGTCGCGTCGGGGTCGGTGCGCGGCCAGGACGAGGAGGCGCCGGTCGCCTCGTCGAGGTCGGCCGGCCTCACGAGGGCGGGGCCGGCCACCAGCACGGGCAGGCCGTCGTCGTCGAGCCCCGACCACGAGCTGTGTGCCACCTCGCGGCGACGGGCGTCCGTGACGACGACGAGCGGCGAGTCGACGGACCCGCCGGCGGTGCCGACGGAACGGCCCGCCGCCGCCGAGAGTCGTTCGAACGCGACGGCGTCGTGGCTGCCGACCGAGAGGCACGGCACCCCGGCACCGAAGGCGAAGGCCCGGGCGGCGGCGATGCCGACGCGCAGGCCGGTGAAGGGGCCCGGGCCCCGACCGGCCACCACGGCCGAGAGCTCGGACGGGGTCACGCCTGCGTCGCGCAGGGCGTCGTCGATCAGACGGCCGATCACCTCGGCGTGTCGCCGGGTGTCGGCGACCGTGTGCTCGGCCAGGACGCCGCCGTCGCGGTCGACGACGGCGACGGACGAGCCGGCGGAGGTGTCGATGGCCAGGATCACGGGGTCAATCGTAGGCGGTGTCGACGAGGCGACCCGCGCCTCCTCGACCGGTCGCCCGATCGACCCCGGACCGGACGCGACGACGCCCGGCACCACGAGGTGCCGGGCGTCGTCGGTCGATCAGAAGGCGCCGATGCGGCGGGCGGTCCCGGGTTGCCCGAGGAGCGCCGCGACGTCCGCCGGCAGGGTGGACACGATGCCGAGCGACGAGGCGAGCAGGCTGCCCATGCCGCCGAGGTCGAGCACCCCGGACGTCTCGACGTTGCGCCACGATCCGTTCTTGGCCGACAGGGCGGCGACCGAGTCGAGACGGGTCACGGTCTTGTTGTCCCCGGCCCCCCAGCCGACGAGCGTCGCCTGCGCCGTGGTGCGTCGCTGGTTGAAGGCGTTGCCCGTCACCGTGATGCCCATGGAGTCGGCCGACCGGTTCGTCTTGCCGTCGAGGACGAAGATCTGGTACGAACCACCACTGCCGAAGGCGTTGTTGGCGATGGTGATCTTGCCCGTGACCCAGGTCACCGTCGGGTCGGGCAACGGACGGCGACGGTCCTGGCCGGTGGAGGCCGTGGCCTGCCGACGTTCGTCCTGCGTGACCTTGATGCCGAACTGGCTGAAGCCGCCGATCGAGTTGTTGTAGACGCGGACGTCGTCGGTGTTGAAGATCTGCAGTCCGGCCTTGCCGCCCGTGATGGTGTTGCCGGCGACGACGGCCTTGCTCGAGAGCTCGAGCTGGATGCCCGTCCACTCGTTGCCCTCGGCCGTGTTGCCGATGACCTTGCTGTCGTAGACGGACTCGTCGAGCCAGAGACCCGAGCTGTAGTTGCGGCTGATGTCGTTGTTCGACACGGTGACGCCGCGTGATCGCGTGATCTTGATGCCGCCCGAGACCGGCGCCTCCTTGAAGCGCTGCCAGTTGTTCTGACGGATCACCGAGTCGGTGATGCTCAGGTCGTACGAGGCGTTGGTGCCGATGCCGAGCAGGCCGCTGCGCTCGACCGTCAGCTTCGACAGGGTGCCACCGTTGTTCTCGAGGTTGATGCCGATCATGGCGTTGTCCTGGATCACGAGGTTCTCGGCCGTCGCCCCGGTGTTGCCCAGGCGGATGGCGCCTCGCTCGGCGTAGGGAGTCGCGTATCCCCGGACGCCGAAGCCACGAACCGTCGTGTCGGGCGACTGCACCCAGATGGCCTGGGGCTTGTTGCTGATGCGGATCGAGTGACCGGCCGGGTCGCTGCCGATCAGCATGCGGCCGGAGCCCGGGTCGGCCGCGAAGGTGCCCGGGACGAGACGGTCGGGCGTCACCTGGGTGAGCTGCACCCCGTCGAGGAAGACCTGGTCGGGACGCGCGGCGAGCGGGAAGGACGGCGACACGAAGCGGGGGTTGTCCGCCACGTTGTCCATGACCGACGACGGGAACGCCGACCACGGGGTGCTCCACCCCGAACCCGACCGCGACCACGACGTGACCGGGACGGAGCCGTCGAGCCAGACGGCCTCGCGGGGGTAGGACTGGATCGTGACCTTCTTCTGGAAGGGCACGACGACGCTCTCGTTGTAGGTGCCGGCACGGAGGACGATCGTCGCCCCGGACTTCGCCTTGGCGACGGCTGCCGCGAGGGTGCGCAGCGGCGCCGCCTGCGTTCCGGCCGCGCCGTCGTCGCCCGACGGCGACACGACGATCGCGCCCGAGGGAACGGGGTAGGAGGCCGAGCCGACCGGGAGCGAACCCCGCGAGCCGACGGGAGCGACCTCGGGCGCGGGTGCCGGAGCAGGTGCAGGAGCAGGTGCAGGAGCAGGCGTCGGCGTCGGCGTCGGCGTCGGCGTCGGCGTGGGCGCCGGCGTGGCGTCCGACGGGCTGCCGATGACGACGAGGTCGTCGAACGACGTGCTCGAGCGGGCCGTGTTGCCGGCGCTGGCGTACTGCCAGAGGCCCACGGACCCGCCCTGCGAGACACGGTCCGCCGCGGAGTCCGAGACGGCGAGCTGCCAACCCGGCTCGGCGGAACCGTCGACCCAGGCCTTGCCCTTGAGGGCGACGGCGGTCGTGCCCTCGGCCCGGAACGAGACGGCCAGGGTCGAACCCGGAGTCACGCTGGCGGGAAGGGCGACGCGGCCGAGCAGGGTCTCGCCGGACTTCTTCACCTTGGTCACCGCGAGGGCCACCTTGCCCGAGCTGCCCGACTCCAGTCGGCCTCGGTAGGCGGAGCCGTCACCTTGGCGACGGAGCTCCCAGCCCTGGTAGAAGCCGGCCTTGGTCTTCGGCAGGGAGACCGTGCCCTCGACCTCGACGTCCTTGACCGACACGCTCGCGAGGGTCGCCGTCGCGGTCGAGCCGGGAGCGAGGTTCGAGATGGTGGAGGTGCCGGACCCGACCGTGAAGGACGCCTTCGACGGACCGGACCAGGTCGACCAGGCCCCTCCCTTGTCGGCGGACCCCCAGCCGGTGGTCGACGTGCGCGCCGACGAGTCGGTGGCGACCGTGGTCGGGGCCGCGGAGGCGCTGGTGACCGGGACGAGGACCCCGGCCACGACGGCGAGGGCCGTCGCCAGGGCACCCACGGCGGTGCGGACGCGGACGGGCGGAGAGAGGCGGTGCTCGGGGGCGCTGGGCATCGTCACTGCTTTCATCAAGGGAAGGTGTGGGCGATCCCGCGACATGCCTCGGGGACGGAGGCTCGTGCGAGAGGAAGAACACCACGCCGTGCCCCCAGGACGGGGGCTTGCGCGGGATGGATCTGAGGGGACGGAATCTCACCCGGTCAGGACAAGAGGTGATCTTGTTACATTCACGCGTACTCCGCAAGGGGGCGTCAGCCCCCAACAAGGTGGCTCCCCCTCGGGTGTCGGCACTGTGGGGGACACCAGGACGGGGGTCGTCGAGGTCGCGGGCGTCGCCTAGAGTTCGTCCCATGACGCTGCTCCGAGCCGCCCCGTCGGCGCCGGCGGCCGGCCGTCCCGAGCGGTCCCGCGCCTCCCCCGGCGACGCGCGCGCCTGGGTCCGGGCG
>NZ_JACYNS010000128.1:0-6158 GCF_014839405.1 Frigoribacterium sp. CFBP 13605
GCGCCCCGTGGACGAGACGCTGCGTGACGCCCTCGCGTGGGAACTCTCGCGTCCCGGCCCGGCCGGCCCCCACGGCGCGGGGCTCGAGCCCGCCGACGAACGCGAGCTGCTCACCGCCGCCCGCGACCGCTGAGGCCGACCCCCGCTCTGCCACTCTTTGCCGGTCTCTGCAAGCCGCGCCCCGCGCCTCGCGCACCGCCCGCCGCACCCGCCATGCAGTGCACCGCGTTTCGTGCACCACGCTCCCTCTAGTCGCGGTGCGGTGAACGAAACGCGGTGCGATGCCGGCAGGCGGCCCGGTCCGGCGCGTCCTGGGTAAAAGGCCCCCGCGCCTCCGCACCCCGTTTCGTGCGCCACACACCGTCTAGTCGCGGTGCGGTGAACGAATCGCGGTGCGATGTCGGCAGGCGGCCCGTCAGCTCTGTGCGGGCGGGGCGAAGAACTCGATCTGGTTGCCGTCGGGGTCCTTGATCATGAGGGCGTGGCCGAAGTCCACGTCCTCCAGGTCGGACTCGATGCCGACCGACGTGGCGTGCTCCTGCCAGGCGACGACGCCGTCACGATCGGTCACGGCCAGGCCGATGTGGTCGAGCCCGGGGACGGTCGGGTCGAAGGCCGCGCTCGATCCCCCGGTGTAGGCCGTCACCCCGAGGATCTGCCCGTTGCCGACGGAGAAGATGCGGCGATCGAGGCCGTCGAGTTCGATGCGGCCGACGGGGCCGGCGCCGAGCAGCTTCTCGTAGAAGGCGAGGCTCGTGTCGAGGTCGGAGACGGTGATGGCGACGTGGGCGTAGCCGGAGAGTTCGGGCATGGGGTGCTCCTTCGGTGGTCGGGTGTTCTCCGACCCACCGAACTCGCCTCGACTGAGAACGGCCTCTCGTCCCGCGCTCCGCCGTCCCCCGCATCCCTCCACAGGGTGGCGAGATCCGATCCCGGAGTCCGCTCGAGCCCGAGACGATCGACGCGTGACCACCCACGAACGAGACCTTCGTTCCCTCCTCATCCGCTCGCGGTTCGACGATCCGTCGGAACGCCGAGCCCACGCGCGTGGCGAACTCGTGCGCGTCGCGCCCGGACGCTACGTCGAGTCGGCGGCCTGGCGGGGCCTGCGCCGCGAGGAACGCCACGCCGTCCGAACGGCGGCCGCGGTCGGCCGGATGCGTGACGCGGTCGTCGTCTCCCACACCTCGGCGGCCGCGGTGTGGGGCATGCCGGTGCTCGGCCCGCCGCTCGCCCGCGTCTCGACGACCGACCCGGCGCGCGCCCGGACCCACACGGGTGCGCACGTGACCAGACATGCGGCACCGCTGCTCTCGGACGAGATCACCCCTCATCGGGGTCTCCTCGTGACCACGCCGGCCCGGACGGCCGTGGACGTCGCTCTGAGCGGGACACGCAGCCAGGCCGTGGCCGTCCTCGACCACTGCCTGCGGCGTCGGTTGTGCACGCTGGCCGAGTACCAGGCGTGCCTGCTGGGACGAGACCGTGTCCGGGGCTCGACCCGCGCCTCCTGGGTCGCCGAGTTCGCCAGCCCCCTGGCCGGTTCCGCCGGTGAATCGGTCTACCGGGTCGCCCTGGACGGTCTCGGATTCCCGGCGCCCCGTCTCCAGGAACGGCACGTCGACGACGAGGGGCTCATCGGGTTCACCGATTTCGGGTGGGAGGCCTACGGCGTGTACGACGAGTTCGACGGCTTCGTGAAGTACCTCGACCGCGAGATGCGGCACGGGCTGACGGCGGAGGAGATCGTGGTCCTCGAGAAGGTCCGTGAAGACCGGCTGAGGGGGCTGCCCTACGTGAACCGGGTGACACGAACCGTCTGGCGCGATCTCGCGCGTCCGCAGCGGATCGTCACACGGCTCGAGCGAGCCGGCCTCCCGCGCGTCCACACCGCGAATCGTGCACGGCACCGTGACTAGTCGGGGTGCCGTGCACGAAACGCGGTGCGTCGAGGTGCGGCGGTGTGTCGCGGTGCCGTGCACGAAACGCGGTGCGTCGAGGTGCGGCGCGGTGCGGCGCGGTGCGGCGGGGTGAGGGCGGGTCAGGCTTCGAGGGCCTCGGTGAGCAGGGCGACGAGGGCCGAGAGCTGCACGTCGACGGAGTCGACGACCTCGGAGTCGTCGCCGTCGAGTGCCCGGGCGGCGAGGCCGGCCTTGCTGTCGATCAGCTCGGCGATCTTCGTGTCGATCGTCTGCGCCGCGATGACGCGCCACGCCGTGACCGGCTCGGCCTGGCCGATGCGGTGCACGCGGTCGATGGCCTGCGTCTGCTCGGCGTCCGTCCACGACAACTCGGCCAGCACGACGTTCGAGGCGACCTGCAGGTTGAGCCCCACGCCGGCCGCGGTCAGCGAACAGACGACGACCTCGACCTCGGGGTCGTTCACGAAGGCGTCGATCTGGCGCTGACGGACGGCCGGGGTCTGGTCGCCGCGGATCGAGGAGTACTTGATGCCCCGCTTGGCGAAGGTGGCCTCGGCGACGTCCATGACGTCGATGTGCTTGGCGAAGAACACCACCTTGCCGACGTTGCGGGCGAGCTGGGCGGTGTAGTCGGCGGCCAGGCCGGCCTTGGCCTGACCGATGCGGCGCACCATGCTGAAGACGTTCTCACCCGTGCTCGACGCGCTGGCGTCCTCGAGCTCCCACTTGGCGACCTGGCGGACGAGGTCGTGATCGATGCCCTCGACGCGGACGCCGGACGTGCGGGTGGTGAGCGCGGTGCGGTACTTCTGCACCATGCGGCGGGCCAGCTCGCGTTCGGCGTCGCGGATGGACCGGCCCACCTCGTCGTCGAGCTCGACCGGAAGGTCGGCGATGCGGCGGGCGGGGATGTCGGAGGCGACGTCGACCTTCTTGCGACGGACGATGCCGAGGTCGATCACGATCTCGCGCGCCGACGAGAAGAACCCGGGGTCGGCGGGGGTCAGGCCGACCTCTTCGAGGCGCTCCATCAACTCGGCGGCGGGCTTCTTGTCGCCGATCCAGCCGAGGAACTCCCAGATGGCGCGGAAGTCCTCGATGTCGTTGATCAACGGGGTGCCGGTCAGCGCCATGAGCAGCGGGTGGGCGGTGCGCGACCGGATGCGCTGGGCGAGCTGCAGCACGTGCCTCGACCGCTGCGATTCTTTGTTCTTGATGAAGTGGGCCTCGTCGACGATCATGCCCTTGAAGCCGAGCTCGCCGAGCCAGCCGACGTGACGGTCGAGCACCTCGTAGTTGACGATGACCACGTCGGCGAAGGCGTCGAGCTTCTCGCCGTCGCCGTGGATGACGGTCGCCGTGCGCGTCGGCGTCCACAGCTGGACCTCGCGGGCCCAGTTCGTCTTGACGACGTTCGGCACGACCACGAGCAGCGGGTACGCCGCGGCCGCCTGGGCGGCGAGCAGGGCCTGGGCGGTCTTGCCGAGGCCGGGCTCGTCGGCGAGCAGGTAGGTGCGGTGGCCCTGGCGGGCGGACTCGACGAGCTGCGCCTGGTGGTGCATCAGGGTGGCGCCCGCGGGGGCGTCGACCGTGGTGGGCTCGGGCAGCGGCATGCAGGCCGAGCCTCCCCCGGCGCCGTACTCGAAGGACTTGAACAGGGGGCCGAAGAGCTCCCAGTTCGCGAGCCGGCGCGGGTGCGCCTCGCGGGCGACCTCGGCGAGCGCGAAGTCGGGCGGCAGGAACGGGTTCGCCAGCTGCCGCGAGATGACCGACTGCGGGACGACCTGTCGCTCGGAGGTCGGCGCGACCGGCGCGGCCTCGGTGACGATGATCTGCTGCTCGGGCTCGAGCTCGAGCCCGGCCGACATCTGCATGTCGCGCTTGAGCGTCTTGGCGGCCTCGCTGACCGTGGCCGCGTCGCCCAGCAGGGTGATCAGGGACGTGTCGCGGGCGGCGGTCTTGGCCAGGATCTGGGCGACGCCGTCGAGGCGCTTCATCTGCTCGGCGCGCTCGGACTCGCTGATGGCCTTGTCGACCTTGACCCGGGCGCGTTCCTCGCGCATGAGCAGGGCGATGACCTGGAACTTGGTGCGGCTCGAGGGCTTCACCTGACCGCGTTGCGCGGCGGCCTCGACCTCGCGCACCGCACGGGCGAGGACGGGGATCAGCCCGTCGTTGTCGACCTCGCGGCGACGGTTCGGACGCTGGGCGGTGCGGGTACCACCCGATTGACGCTGGCCTGGTCGAGCCAAGGCTCCTCCTCGTGGTCGACGCGGGACGTCGACGGTGCTGTGCCGCCGTGTCGGCGGAGGGTGCTGCGCGGGACGCCGAGAGGCTCGGCGACCCGGACGGACGACGACCGAGAGGGTCGCGCCGGATGCGTGCGGGGCGGGGTGCCGCGCGATGGACAGCTGTACCGGCTTCGCGACGGGCGACCTTCGTGGCGGGCAGTCCGACGACGGCACGTGCCCCGAAGCCCCGTCACGCCGAGGTGTCGACTCGCACCGGAGGAGGCGCGGACCGGAGAACACCCGGGCGGTGAAGCTGGGGACAGTTTACGCGTACGACGCGCCGGTACGCCACCAGCGCCTCCTCGTGTCTCGGGGCCAGGTGGCGACGGACCGGCGGCGCGTCAGCCGCGACGACGCAGGCCGCGGATCGCCGGTCCTTCGAGCACGCTGCCGTCGGCGGCGAACCGCGACCCGTGCAGCGGGCAGTCCCACGACCGTTCGGAGTCGTTCCAGGTGACGATGCCGACGAGGTGCGGGCAGATCGCCGACACGGTGCACACCTCGCCGTCGACGGTCGAGCGCGCGACGGGGGCGAAGCCACCCGAGCGGCCCACCTCGCCCTGGCCCTCGGCGGGGGCGACGGCGACCAGACGGCGGGTCATCGCGCCGGCCCAGCCCTTGGCCGCCCACCACGCGTCGGCCGCGTTGATGCCGATCCCCGACGCGATGGCGATCGGCGTCGTGACCCGCCCGTGCAGCGTGGTCATCCAGGGCTGCGGGTCGCCGAGCACGTCCGACACGAGGGTCATCGCGGCCTGGACCGCGTTCGTCAGCCCCCAGTGCTCGTAGCCGGTCGCGAGGTAGATGCGGCCCCGACCCCGCGGCAGCCAGCCGACGAACGGCACGTGGTGCGGCGTGCCGTAGTCCTGACCGCTCCACGAGTGGGTCGGCCGCGCACCCGGCCAGTGGCGCGTCGTCCACTCGGCGAGGTCGTCGACCATCGCGATCGTCGAGGAGGCGCGACCCACCGGGTGCCGGTTGCCGCCGGTCACGAGGCGGTCGCCCACCGCGGAGAACGACCGGGTGGGACCGTCGACCGCCTGGTACATGCCGTCCGGCAGGTCGTCGACGCCCTCGAAGGCCAGGCCGTAGGAGCGCTCGCTGCGGAGCTTGGCGAAGTAGAGGCCGCGGTCGAGCACGGGGCTGCCCGTCGTGACGTGCACGCGGCGGCCGCGGACGTCGGGACCGTCGCTGTGGGTCACCGTCGGGTCCGTCGCGTCGACGCCGGTGACGCGCACCCCCTCGACGACGACGCCACCGAGCGCCCGGACGTCCGCCACCAGCGCGACGATCGCCTGCACGGGGTCGAACTGCGCCTGGTCGGGCAACCGGAGTCCGCCGGTCGTGCCGAACGGGAGGTCGAGGCCGAACTCCTTGACGACGGGGAGGCCGGCCTTCCTCGCGACGAGGTACTCGTCGTCGACCGTGGCGAGCCCGGCCCGGGTCGTCGCGTAGCTGAAGGCGTCCCGGCGCTCGACCTCGACGCCGGCCTCGTCGAGGTAGTCGACCATCCAGTCGAAGCCCGCCCGGTTGGCCGCGACGTAGGCGTCGACGACGCTCTGGTAGGTGTTCGTGCGGATGCGCTGGAGCTGCCTGCCCTGCAGCAGCGACATCGACGCGGACCCGCTGCCGCTCGCGACGCTGCCGACCGTGCGCGCCTCCAGGACGGCGACCCGGTGACCGCGACGCGCGAACAGCAAGGCGGTGACGAGTCCGGTCAGGCCCCCGCCGACGATCACGTCGTCGTAGACGGTCTCGGGGTCGATCCTGTCGGTGGTGACGTCGGGAGCGGCGTCGAGCCAGGGTGACGGCATGGGGGCCTCCGGGTGCGCGGGTGGGTGCTGCGCGCCACGGTAGGCCCGCCCGCCCGTCCGTGGGTGCGCGGCGGACCCGTCCGTGGGTGCGCGGCGGACCCGTCCGTGGGTGGGCGGCGGAGGGGCGGGCG